>DUSX01000009.1 GCA_012842395.1 Bacillota bacterium | reverse complement strand
GGGGCGCGGCCGTCCGCCCGGCTGCGCCCCGCCGCCTCGATGCTGGCGGCACCCGCCCGAGGAAATCGCGGATGCGTGCAAAGCGTGCCCACCGTGCCGCGGGCGAGGAGAGGAGCGCTGAACATGCGAGAGAGGTTACTCCGCCTGGTTTTCTTTGTGCCAGCCCTGGTGTTGCTCGCGGCGTTCGTGGTGTATCCCGTGGTGAACACCGTCTGGCTGAGTTTCCTCTCACCAAAGGGCGATTTCGTTGGTCTCGACAACTATGCCGAGGTCCTGAGCCAGCCTGAGATGGTGGACCCAAGGGGCTTCCAGAGGGGGTTCCCCTACGGGGCGCTCATCCACAATTTCATGTGGCTCGTGATTCACCTTCCGTTGACGGTGCTTCTGGGCCTTGCGCTCGCGGTCGTCCTTAGGGGCGTGAGGGGCGGATCCATCATTAAGTCCATAGTGTTCCTAGGCATGGTCACACCAATGATAGTGGGCGGGATCATCCTGCGCTTCATGTTCGACGGCAGCATAGGGATAGTATCCGGCATCGTGCGGCTGTTCGGCGGCACTCCAGAGACGCTCACTGCATATCCGGAGACTGCCCTCCTGTCGCTCATCCTGGGATCCCTGTGGCTCTGGGTCCCGTTTGGCATGGTGCTGTATTCCGCGGGGTTGGAGACGATCCCTTCTGAGGTGTACGAGGCCGCAATGATCGACGGGGCGTCGCCCCTCTCCATGTTCTTCAGGATAACCTTCCCGCTCCTCCGCCCCATAACCGAGGTGGTCGTGACAATGACCTTCCTCTGGGACCTCAAGATCTTCGATGTGGTTTACGCCGCCACCATGGGCGGCCCGGGAGGAGCGTCCAACGTGCTCGCGCTTCAAATGTACTTCTATGCGTTCCGCGAATTCAACTGGAATAACGCGGCTGTGGTGGCGTGCGTGCTCATGCTGCTGACAACGCTTGTAGCGGCCCCGATGATGATAAGGTCCGCCCGGGAAGCGAGGTGAGGAGAACGTGCGAGGGAACGTGCGAAGGAAAGCTCTCGCTGCGCTGTCCAGGGACGCGGTGGCATGGGCGATCGGGCTCGTGTGGATCATCCCGTTCCTCGGCGTGCTCATGGCCTCGATAAGGCCGCTTGGCGAAATAATCCACGGATGGTGGAGGTTCGAGTCGTTCACGCCCACGCTGCGCAACTTCGTCGGAGCGTGGAACCACCCCGCAGCCCCGCTTTCCCAGGGCGTCGTCAACTCGATGAAGATCGCGCTTCCGGGCACCGTCGTCCCGCTCTTCGTGGCGGCCACTGCGGCATACGGGTTCGCGAGGTTTAGGTTTGCGGTGAAAACCTACCTGTTTCTCACCATCGTCATGCTCATGACCATCCCGCAGCAGATGATCGCCGTCCCGATCTTCCAGATAATGAAGAACCTCGGGCTCGTCGACACGCCTCTCGGGCTGGTTTTGGTCCACTCCGCGTGGGGGATCCCATGGATCCTGTTTTTCATGAGGAACTTCTTCTCCACACTCCCCATCGAGGTCGAGGAGGCCGCACGCGTGGACGGGGCGTCGGACTTCAGGGTGTTCTTCCAGGTAGTGTTGCCCATGTGCGTCCCTGCCCTGGTGTCCGCGGCCGTGCTCCAGTTCATGTGGGTCTGGAATGACTTCTTCCTGGCTCTCATCCTGATATACTCACCCGAGAAGCTTCTCGCCACGCAGCGGATACCGCTTCTCCGGGGGGTCTACCACATCGATTGGGGGGTTCTCACCGCAGGCACCATCATCGTGATGCTCGCGCCCGTTCTCGTATTCGCTTTCCTGCAACGGTACTACGTCAAGGGCATGGTTGGATGGGTTTCTAGATGACTGGACACTAGGCGCCTGTGAACACCTATGAGTGCGAAAATGTGAAATGGAATTCAGCGGTTCTTTCAGATTTTGAATGCGTGAAAACACGTCAAGAGATTACGGAGACGATGCGGAATGGCAAGGACGATCAGAACTGCGACTAGGTCCCTGAATGATTACGCGAAGGTCGCGGGAGAAAGCGTGCTCGAGGAGATAAGAGCGCTTGCCGAGCCGCTCAGAGGAGCGGAGGTCCTTCACATCAACTCCACAGCCTACGGCGGAGGCGTGGCTGAGATCTTGAACACGATCGTGCCCCTGATGAAGGACATCGGCCTTGCGGCCACGTGGTCAGTGATCGAAGCTCCGCCCGAATTCTTCGAGTTCACCAAGGCCCTGCACAATGCGCTGCAAGGCATGGCAGGCCAGGACCTCGTGTCAGGGCTGGACACGTACCTGGGTGTAAACGAGCGGGAGGCTGCGTCATTCTCGAGACTGGGCAACCCCGACTTCGTGATCGTACACGATCCCCAGCCAGCCCCTCTTGCGGCCCACCTTCGAGACAAGTTCGGACCGAAGACGAAGTGGATCTGGCGGTGCCACATCGACCTTTCGAGCCCCGCAGAAGAGGCGTGGAGCCTCCTGCGGCCGTTCGTGGAGCGCTATGACGCGGCGATATTCACGATGCCGGCGTACGCTAAGGAGGGCCTCCGCGTGCGCCGACTAGCCGTGATCCCGCCGTCCATCGACCCCCTAAGCCCCAAGAACGTGGAGATGCCGCTCCAGACCGCCAAGAGGATCGTCGCTGGATATGGTCTGGACCCGTCCAGGCCCATCGTCGTGCAGGTGTCGCGTTTCGATCCGTGGAAGGACCCGCTTGGGGTGATTGACGCGTACCGCATCGTGAAGCACGAGATCCCCGCGGTGCAGCTGGCCCTGATCGGGTCCATGGCGGCGGACGATCCGGAGGGCATGGCATATTACCGCATGTCGGTGGAACACGCTGCGGGAGACCCAGACGTCCACGTGCTGTCCAACTTGAACGGCGTTGGCAATGCCGATGTGAATGCGTTCCAGACCGCCGCAGACGTAGTAGTCCAGAAATCGGTCCGAGAGGGCTTTGGTTTGACCGTCTCGGAAGGTCTCTGGAAGGCACGCCCAGTGGTGGCTGGCAATGTCGGCGGAATCCCGCTGCAGGTCGAGGACGGGAAGTCCGGCTTTCTCGTGAGCTCGGTGGAGGAATGCGCCCAGAGGATCTTGTACCTTCTTGCAAACCCCGCCAAAGCCCAGGAAATGGGCGCGTGCGGGAAGGACCATGTGAGACGGCATTTCCTTTCCACCCGGCATCTCACAGATTACCTCACGCTCTTCAAGGCTCTTGCGGAAGGCTCGGATTCCGCGGCACGAGAGTCCACCGTCTGAGCGTGGCGCCCGCATCGCGCCCCGGGCGGGCGCCCGGGGCTGCCCGGCTCTCGGTTAAGGGGGAAGGACTGACGTAGGGCACATGTGCCCTTGGACGGGTGCTGTGGGAGACGGGTGAGGAGGCGATTCGTTCTATCCGCCACGCGTCCGGCCAGAAGGCTGGTGTGTGGAACGCCTCGGGACGGGCGCGTGATGTGCGTCAGCCGTCCCGGGTCGACAGGTGCGGGGTGAAACCTCTTGCAAGAGACGTTTGACGTAAGTAACAGATGGAGCATGCGTCATGACGCTGGTCACCAATCGAGTGCCAGACGTGACGCCTGGAACTCGGCGGGAGCGACGTGTGACGCGCAGAACGCGCAACATAGGAAGGATGATGTCCGTAACCTATGCCTTGCCGACGCGTGACGCCGGAAAGTCGAGGTGGCCCAGGTGTGACGCACGCCACCTGTCCCCTCGCACGCGTGACGCACCGAATACGTGGGACTACATGCGTGGAACTACGTGGGACGTACCGAAAAGGTGAGGCCAGTCTGGCCCCACCCCTACGGCGGATCCTAATCTGAAGCTCAAGTGATCTAGCGTTTCCCGCCAAACATCTTCCACGCGTCAAACCCGCCTGCCAGGTGCGAGACGTTTTCGAAGCCCCGCTGCTTTAGGATCTTGTACGCAAGATACGAGCGGTACCCGACGGCGCAGTATACTACGGTCTTCTTGCGTGGGTCAAGCTCGCCGACACGTGCCCGCAGCTCGTCGACGGGCATCAGGCGCGACCCCGGGATTGCGCCCAACCTGTTGCGCTCGCCTGGGGTCCGGACGTCCACGAGCTGGATCTCCTCACGCTCGAGGAGGTCCATGAGATCGTCAGGTTCGATCGTATCGACTTCCCCCCTGTGGATATTCGCGGCCACGAACCCCGCCACGTTGACTGGGTCTTTCGCCGACGAATACGGCGGGGCGTACGAGAGGTCAAGGTCTTCAAGGTCCTCCACCGTCATGCGAGCTTGGATCGCCGTGGCAATGACGTCTATCCGCTTATCGACGCCCGCGCCGCCCACGATCTGCGCCCCCAACAGCCGTCCGGTGAACCTGTCCGCAACGAGCTTAATGGTCATCATACGCGCGCCGGGGTAGTATCCGGCGTGGTGTTGAGAGTGTGTATATGAAACATAATGCGGGATGCCTTCCGAGGACGCCTCTCTCTCGGAAAGGCCGGTCTTCGCTATGCTCAGGTCGCCCACCTTAACAACCATGGTACCAAGCGAGCCAGCGTAGCGCATGTTGCCACCAGCGGCGTTCGCGCCAGCAACCCTGGCTTGCTTGTTCGCCGGCCCGGCAAGCGGCACGCGGACCGGTTTTCCGGTCACGAGGTGCTTTATCTCACATATGTCCCCGGCCGCGTATATGCTCGGATCGCTCGTCTGCATCCTGTCATTCACAACGACGCCACCGGCTCGGCCGATAGCAAGTCCCGCCTGCCTAGCGAGGTCCAGCCGCGGCGTAACCCCGGCAGCGGACACCACGAAGTCGCATGCAACCGTGTCCCCGCTCGCCAACTCCAGCTGGAGGCCGCTCGCGCCCGCACCATCGCCGCCCGCGCCACCGCGTTGCGTCACTGCGGCGACCTTCTCCCCAAGCAGCACGCGGGCGCCCTTGTCCCTCAGGTGGGCCGCGAGGGGCTCGGCCATCTCCCTATCCACCGGCGGCAACAGCTGGTCCATCATCTCCACCAGCGTGACGTCGAGCCCCCGCTCGAGAAGCGCGTCCGCAGCCTCAAGGCCGATGAACCCGCCCCCGATCACCACTGCGTTGGTCGGTTTGCGCTCGTCAAGAAAGCCTCGAAGCCTGTCCCCGTCCTCCATCGATACGAGGGTGAACACCCTGGAACAGCCCTCCAGCCCGCGTATCGGCGGACGGGCGGGCTCGCTGCCGGTGGCTAGGATAAGGGCGTCGTAGGGCTCTTCCCACGCGTCTCCCGTCTCGAGGTTGCGGACAGACACCCTCCTGCGTGCCCTGTCGATCGCCAGGACCTCGTGACGCGTCCGGACATCGATATTGAACCTTGAGGCCAGGCGCTCCGGGGTAACGACGAATAGGTCGTCTCGTTGCCGGATGATCCCCCCTATGTAGTAGGGCAGGCCGCAATTCGCCCATGAGACGTAAGGCGTGCGCTCCAAGACCACTATGTCCGCGTCCTCGGACACTCGCCGCGCCTTCACAGCTGCGCCTGCCCCGCCGGCAACGCCACCCACCACAAAGATCCGCTTCCCCACGTTTCTCAATCCCCCGTGTAGATCCCACATGTGGACGTCTTCCGCGTCGACAGCACACAGCAGGCCGAAAGCCCGCAACTGCACATGCGCGGCCGCCATAGCCGAGCCGGTGCACGGTGAAGCCGCCAGTGCCCATCTCGACGCGTTTTACCGCTTCGTGCCCCCGAAAGCGAGCTCCTAATACTCCTCGTTAGAAGCGCTCATGCGCAGGGAGTCAGCGACGCTCATGGAGGCCCCGCAGACGGGACACGAAACCATCTCCTCCGTAGATGCCCCGTCGATTTCGAACATGTTTCCGCATTGTCTGCACTTGATGCTCTGCTCTGCATTATCTGGCAGCCTTGGATACTCTCTTCTGTCGTCTTTCTTCATTTGCGTGCTCCTTCCTTCTCAATCGGGTTCGCATTCCCCAGACCGCCGTTTCCCCTTCCCCGGAGCCCCCGTGGCGATCGCGCCCACGCCGTCCAGGAAGGGGGACTTCCGCGTGCTTTCATGGGACCCGGGATGACCGCCGGAATGACGTCCCTTTGTGGTCGTCCGAGCGCGGTCCGAACGCAGTCCAAGCGCGGTCCCAACGCGGTCTAAGCTCCGATACGTCTCCGTGTCCGGGCGTATATACGCGGTCAGCTCTGTGCCATGCGGGGATGCACGGTCTGCACGCGGCGCGGACGACCACGGCTGTGCCGGCAGCGATCTCAGTATTCCCAATGAATACATGGCTTACGCGCCCGGCACCGGCAGCCGCAGCTTGGGGATGGGACGAACCTTGGGAACGGGTCTCAAGGCCGCTGAGATGGAGACAGCTGGGGACGGGCGAGGAGTCTGGAGACCGACGGACGTTACGATGAAACGCAACACAACGACAAGCGAGTGCGCCCCTTCGCAATGAAGGGGCGCCTTTCCGTGACGCACTCACAAACTTGGACCGCTTACGTGGGCCGCCTACATCGGGAGAGGCTGGTTGTAGCCTGCCTGAGCCTGCCCGACGCCGTACCCGGTTTGGGTGGGCTGCTGACTAGTAGGCTGAGCGAGCCCGGCTTGGAACCCGGCCCTCACACCGGCCACCGTTCCCTCAACCAGGGACCGCTCGGCGGCCTCGATCATCCTGCGCACCATGTGTCCACCAACAGCCCCGCACTGAGCGGAAGGCAGCGTACCCCAGTAACCCGAGTTGATGATGTTGCTGGGCAGGTTCAGCTCGTTGGCTATCTCATACTTGAACCTGTCAAGCGCCGCGAGGGCGTTGGGGACAACTGGGCGATTCCTTCTGGCCGCGCCTCGTGCCATTCCTCTTCACCACCCTTCGCGCTTTCTGCTTATAGTCTTGCACCACGCGCAGAACGCATACGAGGGAATGCATGGAGAGGACATAACTTGGTTACTCTATAGAGACGCCCTCGCCAGACCGGGAAAACCTCTCCACCTTCGAACAAGGCGTCAAACGAGGCGCGCCGCAAGCGCGCCCGCCATGCCTCGTGCCTGGAGGATGGGGCATACAACCTTACACCCATCCTGAACGACCCGCCCTGCACGGCGCGGCAAGCCTGCGCAGCCCCACCCACAGGCTGACCTCGCAGCCCGCGCTGTGCAGGCGCGCATGCGCCGCGGGACTGGGATGCGCAGCTGCTTGTGGCTGCTTGCGGCTGGTTACGGTTGGTCACCGCTCCTTGCGGCTGGTTACGGCTGCTTACGTCGACCGCTTGTGGCAGCCTCCTTAGGCACCTCTTCAGACCTCGGGTGAGGTCTCCCCTTCGGCCTCGCGCACCCGGCTCGTGGTGCCGGGCTCAACGGCGTCGGTCACGCCGCCACCAGTCAGAGGTAGCCCCAGGCCGGACCGGAATCCGGCCACAGCCTCGGCTGCCACTTGCTCGGCGATGGCTTTCTCGGCTGCTTCGATCATTCTCTTGACCATGCGCCCCCCGACAGCACCGCATTCCCTGGACGAAAGATTGCCCCAGTAGCCATGCTGATAGACCTCTTGAGGAAGGTTCATCTCGCGCGCAACCTCGAACTTCAGCACGTCGAGCGGGCGTTTCGCGCCCTTCGCGGCAGGCCGATTCTTCCTGGCCGGCATCGCAAGTCCCCCCTTCTCACCTGGTACACATATGATTCCCGGCTTCGAAGCAGGCTATGAGAGGGTCGTGCTGGATGCCGGCCGCCGCTGCCCTATGCTGCCATTCGCTCGCAGCAAGAGGGTGCCCAACCACAATTACTCTAAACTGATAAATACTGGCTTTCTGCCGCGGAAAACAGTGACATACCGGAAACCGATGGACCTCGCGAGATCGACTGCGTAAGGTATGGCGAAACCGGCGTGCTGCACGCGGTGGGCGTCCGACCCGAACGTCACGAGCTCACCTCCCAGCCTGCGGTAGAGCCTGAGCGTCTCCACGCCCGGGAGAGTCTCATGAACCGGGCGCCTGAGGCCCGACGTGTTTATCTCCAACGCGGTCCCATTATCTATGAGCGCCTTCAGAATGGCCTCGATCTCGTCCGCGAACGCCTCGAGGGGAGCCTTGCCGTATCTTTCGAAAGCATATCTCTTGATGAAATCGAGGTGAGCGAGGGAATCGTACAACCCCGACCGGGCGAGCCCCAACACGTTTTGCAAATAGCGGCGGCAGGACTCTTCAAGTCCATAGCGATCGAAGACCTCCCCTGTCGCGGACAGGCTCTCGACCCAGTGGACGGACCCGAGAACAAAATCCAGGTTACGGCCTGAGAGAAACTCCCGGAGCTCGTTCGTGTACCAAACCTGGTAGTCGGCCTCGATTCCCATCCTCACCTCCAGGACGCCCTGCCATTTCGCCGCGGCTTCCTCCAAGGCCTTCCGGTATGCGTCAAAACGCAGGTAGCCGTGGCTAGCATCCCTCGGCTCGAAGTCGACGTGGTCCGTGAAGCAGATCGCATTCAGCCCAGCCTGCACCGCGGCCTCACACATCGCTTCCACGGTGTCTTCCGCGTCAGGAGAAAACGTGGAGTGAACATGGAAGTCTACGAACGGGGCTAAACTGGAATCAACCAACTTACTGCAAGACATACCGGTGACGCTCCTTCAACGGCCGACAAGGGCCAATTAGTGGCGGGGCCTCAACTCGTATCGCGTCGTGCCGAGTCATGTCGTGTCGCCCATGTCGCTCGTGTCGCTCGTGTCGCGTGATGCACCGTGGACTTCACGGGACCTGGGTGTGAGCCCACGCTCACTTGACTTGACGCTCACCCGAGGCTCGGACACTTGCTCGATGTACAGTTGACATGCCTAGTGGACATGTTCGGTCGACCCTCACTCGATGCACAGCCGACGCCAAGTCCGCGCGATCCGCGCCAAATCAATGCTTGATCGACGCTCAGCGCTCAGCCCAATCGACGCTCAACCTACGCTCAAAGATAGATGACTATTCCAGCGACAGCAGCCAAGACTATCGCGAGAATGGGATTGAGGTCGAACTTGAACATGCCGACGAGGACGGCGACAGCGATCACCGGCCCCGCGACATCCACGAAAGCGGCTCTGATGAGGGAGATGGCAGCGGCAGCTATCAAAGCAGTCACCGCCGGGCGAAGCCCTTTGAACACCGCCTTCACTGCTGGCGCATCCTTGTATTTCAGGAAAAGTGTAGCAAACACCACGATGATCACAAACGACGGAAATACCACGCCGACCGTCGCCGCAGCGGCCCCAGCCACGCCTCCCAGTTTGTACCCAACGAACGTGGCTGAATTGACCGCGACCGGCCCCGGCGTCATTTCCGCTATGGCGATTATGTCCATGAACTCCTTCATAGTCAGCCACGCGTGGGCCTGGATGATCTCCTTCTGGATGAGCGGTATCATGGCATATCCACCGCCGAATGTAAAGAGGCCGATCTTAGCGAATGTTAGAAACAGCTGCAGAACTATCACTGCTTGTCAACCACCTTGTCCTGATCTCGGAGACCATCCTCGTTCCGGACACCAGCGCTTCCGCGACGCGAGGCGCCTCGGGCCCCGGGCGAGTCGTCGGCTTCGCCTTCGGGCCCCAGCCTGGGCACGCTCTGAGCCTTGGCATCGGCATTGGTATTGGCCTTGGCCTTGGCATCGGCCTCGGCATTGGGCTGGGCTCCGGCCTCAACCTCGAAGTCTCTTCGAAACACGAAATACCCGATGGCTGCCGATCCAACAATGACTGGAATCGGATGGATGTCGAAAACGGCTATGGCGACGAGCGCAAGTGCTCCGAGGATGACGCCGCGAACCTCGCGGATCGCGGTTTTGCCTATCTTATATGCAGCGCCCGCCACCAGCGCAACGACCGCTGGCCGCACACCTCCGAACGCGGCCTCGGCGGCCGGAAGATGCCTGATCTCCGAGAAGAAAATGGCCACGGCGAGAATGACTAGAAAAGACGGGAGGGTCGCGCCCAAAACCGCCACGATGGCCCCGACAAACCCGGCTGTCTTGTATCCCACGAAGACCGAGGTGTTCACCGCGACAGGTCCCGGTGCAGTCTGCGCCAGGCCGAGCATGTCGATGAACTCCTCGTTCCCGACCCACTTCCTCGCGTCAACAACCTCCTTTTGTATCAGAGGAACCATGGCGTAGCCGCCGCCGAACGTGAACGCGCCGATTTTGAAGAAAGACCAAAACATCTGCAACAGCAATCGCACTGTGTTGAAACTACCTCCTTGTGAAGCGATTAGTGCACCGCGGCAGGACGCACCCCGGCCATGTTACTTCGCCACGAATTCCTGCAGGTCCTCCCTGATGTCCTCGTTTATCAGTATTCTCGCAGGTCGAGGCGGGGACTCGGTTTGCAACCTCAATGGAACATCATATGTAGCCGTGCCACACATTCGCTAACATACAGTCTTGCCCTAAGGCAATACTACCAGCAGAAAAGGAAAGTGAGGTGAAACTGAAATGGCACGCGGACAGAAGAGGAACCGCGCTCTCGTGGTTGAGGCAGGCAACGCCCTGGATCAGTGGAAGTACGAGATCGCGAACGAGATCAACTTCCCCGTCAACCAGATAGTCGGCGGGTACTGGGGCAACATCCCGTCCGCTCAGTGTGGTGCGGTCGGTGGCCACATGGTCAAGAGGATGATCGAGGCGGCTGAGAGATCGCTCGTCGAGCAGAGCGCGCTCAACGTGAGAGCGGGCTTCAGGGCCGGGCTCGGCGCCAGCGCCAACCTCGGCACGACCACCGGTGCGTATAACCTGCCCAGCGGAATGCCGGCGCAGCAGAACGTCGGGCAGCAGGCTGGGTTCACCACCACAGGACTCCAGCAGTAACACGGAGAGATAGATGCCCGCATCTCTGGGCAAATCTCGTAACCGCTTCCGAATAGAGAGCAGGGGGGAGCGCCTCCGCCCCTGCTCATGTTGTTTGACTCGAGTAAGACCTTAGCTTGACACCTCTCGAACGCAGTCGTAACATGGTCAGTGAAGAGGTGAACCGTCGATGGTAGACGACGGAAGTAGTAGTAACCTGTTAACCTACGCTGAACTTGCTTCGAATCGAGGAAGATCGTCGCCGTAGCAGGGCTGTGCTATGCCTTTCGCAGCCTGCCGGTCGTAGGTCGCAGGCGCTTCCCCGATCCGAAGGGAGGCGCTTATCATGTACTCCTACACTAGGAACGGGCGCAACAATCACTCGACCGAGGCAGCACAGAGGCACCTGCTGAACCTTCCCATAGAGGAGCTCCTCTCGCGTCTTGCGGCAACGAAAGACGGCCTCTCAAGCCAAGAAGCAGCCTCCCGCCTTGAGAAATACGGCACCAACGAGTTTCCACGGCCACGGGCGATTCCCGCTTGGCTTGCTTATCTCAGGCTTTTCGCCGACCCTCTCGTCGTGGTCCTTATCGTGGCCGGGGCCATTTCCGGTTTCTTTGGTGAACCACGCGGCGCCATCATCATCAGCGTGATGGTGTTGCTCAGCGTTACACTTCAGTTCTTCCAGGAACACCGCTCCGAGCAGACAGCCCAGAAGCTGGCGAGGCAGGTTGCGATCACCGCTACGGTGATCCGGGACGGCAACACGATCGAGGTGCCCATGAGAGAACTGGTGCCCGGAGACGTGATCCGCTTGGGTGTGGGAGACATCGTGCCGGCCGACGCAAGAGTCCTTTATGCAAGGGACTTCTTCGTCGATCAGGCTCTGCTTTCAGGGGAGTCGTTCCCGGTCGAGAAGACGCCGTGCGGCGAGCCCGCGCTGCGCTTCTCCATTCCGGACATGAACCACGCGGTGTTTTTCGGAAGCAACATTGTAAGTGGAACCGCGACCGCCCTCGTGGTGGGAACGAACGGTCAAACCGAACTCGGGCGGATGGCTAAGACGCTTTCGGTCGAGAGACCGGAGACCGAGTTCCAGCACGGCATCAGAAGGTTCACCTCGTTCCTCGTCAAGGTCATCGTGGTCCTGGTCTTGTTCATATTCGTGCTGAACGCAGGGCTTGGCCGTGGAGTGCTGCGATCCCTCCTGTTCGCCGTGGCGGTGTCGGTCGGAATCACGCCAGAGCTGCTGCCCATGATAATCACGATAACCCTTTCGGCCGGTGCAGCCGCGATGGCAAGGCGGAAAGTGATTGTGAAGCGCTTGCAGTCCATACAAAACCTCGGAAGCATGGATGTCCTTTGTACCGACAAGACCGGCACGCTGACCGAGGGTAAGCTCGTCCTGGCAAGCCATGTCGACCTGTGCGGCAAGCCCTCCGAGTGGGCATTCCAGCTGGCCAGGCTCAACAGCGCCTTCCAGGCCAGCTTGCGCAATCCCATGGATGCGGCGATAGCTGCACATGAGGAAAGCAGCCTTGACGGATACACCAAGGTGGATGAGATCCCATTCGACTTCGTCCGTAAGCGCACGTCGGTGGTCGCCGAAAAAGACGCCGAGCGTATCCTGATAACCAAGGGCGCTCCCGAGAGTCTCCTGGATGTGTGTGCTCTAGCGGAAGTGGACGGAAAGCCGGTCGAGTTCGGCCCTGCTCTCAAGCGTCTGGCGTACGACCGCTTCACGGAGTTGAGCCGGGATGGTTACCGGGTGCTTGCAGTGGCCTACAAGCGCATCGACAGCAACAGAAACGTATATTCCAGAGACGACGAGACCGACATGGTCTTCGCAGGTTACGTCACGTTCATAGACCCTCCCAAGGCCAGCGCGGCAAAGTCGCTCGAGGAACTCGCTAGGCTCGGGGTGAACGTCAAGATCCTCACGGGTGACAATGAGCTCGTCACAGAGCAAATCTGTGAACGTGTCGGGCTCAAGGTCGGCGGAGTCCTCATGGGACACGAGATGGATCTCATGAGCGATGAGGACCTCGCCTCGCGGCTGGAGACCGCGACCATCTGCGCACGCCTCAGCCCGGAGCAGAAGAGCCGCGTGATCACCGTCCTGAAGCGGAGTGGGCACGTCGTCGGCTACATGGGAGACGGCATCAACGACACGCTGTCGCTGCGCACGGCCGACGTGGGGATCTCCGTCAACAATGCCGCCGACGTGGCAAAGGAAGCTGCGGATATCGTCCTCATGGAGGAAGGCCTTGACATCCTTGAGAATGGCATAGTGGAGGGGCGCCGGACCTTCGCGAACACGATGAAATACATAATGATGGGAACCAGCTCCAATTTCGGGAACATGTTCAGCGTCCCCGCGGCATCGGTGCTCGTGCCCTTCCTACCCATGCTGCCGGTGCAAATACTGCTCAACAACCTGCTCTATGATTTCTCGCAGGTGAGCATCCCAACTGACCGCGTGGACGGTGACTACATAGCGCGACCGCGGCGATGGAATGTCGGGTTCATCAGGAACTTCATGCTCATCTTCGGCCCGATCAGCTCTCTCTACGATATCCTGACCTATCTCGTCATGCTCCGACTATTCCACGCGGGAGCTGCGCTCTTCCAGACCGGATGGTTCGTCGAGTCGCTTGCCACCCAGACCCTGGTCATCCATGTCATCCGTTCACGGCAAAGCGTCCTCAAAAGCAAGGCAAGCGCCGCGTTATGGTTCACGACGCTTGCGGCCGTCGGGCTCGGCGTAGCGATACCGTATACCCCGGTCGGTCTGTTTTTCGGGTTCACGCCTCTTCCGCCGGCGTTCTTCCTCGTTCTCGCCGGAATGGTCTCGGCCTACCTTGTCATGGTCGAGCTCGTAAAGAGGTGGTTCCACGTGAGGTTCGGCTGGTAGGCACGCGCTAACCGCGGACCACTGCGGATCCCTCATTGTGCTCAGGGTTGCGCGGCCGCCACGTTTGACCTCTGCCGGCATCTGGCACGCTGGCATGTGGCACGTTGTCGCGCACGTTGTCGCTTCTACTCACCCTTCACGATCGCAACGCTAGCACTAGCGCCTATACGCGAAGCCCCCGCCTCTATCATCTTGCGCGCAGATTCAAGGTTTCTGATGCCGCCGGAGGCCTTCACCCCCATCTCTTTGCCGACCACTTTGCGCATGAGCCTCACGTCTTCGACAGTCGCGCCGCCGGGGCCAAAGCCGGTCGAAGTCTTCACAAAGTCAGCTCCAGCCATCTTCGCCAGCAGGCAGGCCTTCACCTTTTCCTCGTCCGTCAGAAGCGCCGTCTCAAGGATGACCTTGACGATCGCTTTGCCGCGGGCCGCGTCCACCACCGCCTCGATGTCGCGTTTGACCAGGTCGTAGTCGCCTGACTTGAGGGCCCCCACGTTGATGACCATGTCCACTTCGGTCGCGCCGTTTGCTATGGCATCGCGGGTTTCCACCGCTTTCGCGGTCGGAGTCGTAGCTCCGAGCGGGAAGCCAATGACAGTGCACACCTTCACGGGTGTACCCTTGAGGAGGCTCGCCGCGAGGCTCACGTTGGTGGGGTTCACACAAACCGACGCGAAACCGTATTGCTTCGCCTCTTCGCACAACTTGACGATCTGGTCTCGCGTGGCGTCAGGCTTCAGTAGCGTATGGTCTATCATGGCGGCCACATCGCTGGCAATCGCGCCGACGCCGGGCGCGGCGGCAATCCGCGACGCCCCCGCTTCGACTATCCTCGCCGTGCCGTCAGGATTCTCCTGGACGCACTTCCCACATGCGGAGCATTCGCCGAAAAGCCTCGAGCACTTTGATGAGTCCGCACTGCCGGTCCGGGTCCCCGATCGGCCCTCCGCCGCAGCACCGGGGACAGGGGCGCCCCCAGTGAAAACCGTCGACGGGCCCGCGCTTTCCGAACGCGCCGCACCCACTATACGGAGCCCGCGCTCCAGTTCATGCCCGAGGTCCTTGGAGTCAACGACTATCATGCCGTATTCCCGGAGTCTCTTGAGGTACTCGTCCATTTGCCTGCGGAGGGCGAAGTTCTGCCCCACCCGCCCACCGTTTCCACCGTCCATTCGGCCGGCTGCCAGCTGTAACGAGTCGGCTGCGGCATAGACCCGCTTACCTTGCGCAAGCATCGTGACGATAGCGTTTGTGACTGCGTCGTCGCCAGTCAGCAGCGCCGCGCGCGCCGCCACGTGGAGGGGAAGGACCGGGACCACCGCAACATCAGCACATGAAGCCGCACTCAGGGCGTCTCGTTCATCCACGAAGGACACCCGACCCAGCGCCCCTGATACGGCGCTCTGGCCGCACGACTCCTTGGCTTCCGCGGACATAAGACACGCAACAGAGAGCCCGCGGTCACCGATTCGTCCCAACTGGACCAGCGCGTTCTCAAGCAGCGTCCTGTCGCCGGCCAAGATCACGAGCACTCTCGGGCCGTCCCCCGATCCCGCAGCGGATGAGACCCCTCGAGTTGGGGACGCCCCGGGCTGACTCGGTGTCACCTGTGGGATCTCGCCTCGTTTCTTCATCTCAGCTATCACGTCGTCGGTGACCCTCTCGATCAACTCATCAATTCCCATCCAACCATGCCGTATCGCGCCCGGCCTGGGCCGCGTGCGCGAGCGAGGTACGGCCTACCTCCCTTCGAAACGCCGAGATATGCGAACGATGTCAACGACCCCAATGATGACCGAATCTATGGGCGCGTCGCTCTTTCCCATGGCCTGCCGGGCGGAATTGCCTTCACTCACGACAAGAACGATATCGCCAGGCCCCGCGTCCTGCGTGTCGATGGCCAGGATCTCCTGGCCGTAATCATTGCCGTCGAGATCCAAAGGCTGCACAAGGAGCATCTTGGACCCGACAAAACTCTGGTTCTTCTGGGTCGCCACAACCGACCCGACAACCCTGCCGATTACCACAGCCCCACCTCGAGCGCGTCAGCCACCGGTCTACACCGGACGGGCCGGAAGGTCACGCACGACGACGCCTTGCCTTACGCCGGCGCCCGCTTCCTAGCGACAGGACCTGGGTGTTCCCTCATCCGGGAAAATGCGGTCCACTATCCCCACGATGGCAACATCAACGGGAGCCCCTGCCTTTGGCAGAGGCAGCGACGCCTCTCTTCCTTTCACCGCATGCACTATCTCGCCTGCGCCCGCACCGACGCTATCCACGGCAACCAACGGCTTCCCGGAAGGCGTGCCGTCCCGCTTCAACGGCTCGATGATAAGCAGCTTCACGCCCTCCAGTTTCTCGTCCTTGCGAGTAGCGACTACCTTTCCGACCACTCTCGCTATGAACAGGACGATCACCTCTCACCAGTCGCGCGAACCCCGGGTCGACACTGTCTGCCCCCGGTCCGCGCGTTCGCGTGCCTGTAGCTCGCCTGCCTGTCGTCCCCTTCGCTGATCTCAGTTGCCCCGAGAAAGGAACCTGCGCTCGATCTCCATGATCTTTTCCACACGGCGCAGGTGCCTTCCCCCCGCAAATTCGGTGGCGAGCCACACCTTCACTATTTCCCTGGCCACGCCCTTGCCTATGACCCTGTCGCCCAGGGCAAGAACGTTCGCGTCATTGTGTTCACGACTGTTCCTGGCGGTGTATATGTCCTGGCAAGGAGCGCATCTCACGCCCGGAACCTTGTTCGCCGCCATGGCGGAGCCTACGCCCGCACCGTCAACGATGATACCTCGCTCGAAAAGTCCCCTCGCCACAGCTTCGGCCACCAGGAAAGCGAAGTCAGGGTAATCCACAGGCTCCTTGCTGTGTGTTCCGTAATCAACGCACTCGTGGCCAAGCTCGGCCAGGTAGGCCTTGATGTCCTCCTTCAAGTCGAAACCTCCGTGATCGCTGCCTATGACTATCCTCATCATCCGCGCCTCCCGGCCACGATCGTTATGGCGTTGCCGATATCGCTGACCAGCCCGGAAATACTCGCGTGGACTCTCGCCCCAAGTTTGCCCTCGGGGATCTCTGCGATGGGTTGCCCCTTGCGCACCTCATCTCCGACCTTGACACACGGCATCGCGGGAGCGCCCGCATGCTGAAGCAAGGGGATGATCACCCTGTCGGGCTCAAACGCCTCGGACAGGCATTCTGTGCCTGCGCTATAATGGGCAGTCCGGCCGGCTTCGGCATAACTCGTCCCTGGGCGTGCCGCGTAAGAACCGACGCCCGCCCTCGTTATCACCCTCGACGAAGGCACTCGCCTGGCCCCTCGCAGCGGATGCGAAACGATCCCCTTCTCGTGGTACGGATTCCTCAGACCCTTCCTGGCCATGGACGCCTTGAGAGCTTGATTCACCCTGACCGGCGAAAGACCCGAAGGACAGCTTACCGTGGCGCACACCGCGCACTCGGAGCACAACCAAGCGCTGGCGACCGCGTCCGGTGGCGCCCCAGGGCTCATGCTCACTGCTCGCATGATAAGATGCGGCGCTATCCTGTGCCCAAGAAGGTGCCGCGGGCACGTCTCGGTGCAGCTCATGCACTGGCAGCAAGCGGCCTTGGCCTGCCGTATAATGGTGCCGATGTCGCTCTCTCTCATCTTTACCTGCGGATGGTCCGCAGGAAGCACAATGATGCCGCCGGTAACCTTCGTCACCACGGCCGACGTGTCGGGCGCAAGCTTGCCCATGATCGGCCCGCCCATGATGACCCTGTACCGTTCGGTCTGGGGCCCTCCGGCAAGCGCGATCGCGTCAGCAACTGAGGTACCTATGGGGAGCCTTGCCGTGATCGGCCGGGCAACAGCCCCCGCCACGGTTACGTAGCGCGAGATCATCGGACGGCCCTTGGCCGCGTCAGCCACGCTCGCCAGGGTGGTCACGTTGCTCACCACGACGCCAGCTTCAAGAGGCAGGCCCCCTTCCGGGACGTAGCGGCCCGTAACTTCGTGTACGAGCACGTGCTCGTCGCCGATGGGGTACACATCATCGAGGGCGAATACCTCTATTCCTTCTTCCCCCTGGACGAGCTCGGTCATCGCCCGAAGCACGCTCTCGCGTTTTTTCTTGACCGCCACGTACCCTCTGGTGGCACCGGTGGCAGCCATGGCGATCTTGAGCCCCTCCAACACCTTCACGGGCTCGAGCGCCATCACCGCGAGGTCCGCCTCCAGCAGCGGCTCACACTCGGCGCCGTTCGCAATCACCGTGTCGACGGTCGCGGACAGCTTAACGTGGGTCGGAAACCCCGCACCACCAGCGCCCACGACGCCCGCATCCTTTATCGCCTGTATGATGTCCCTCACCGCGGCGGATGCCATCCTTCCACCACCTGAAAACTCAAGAGCTCAACCGACCAACCCGCGTCCGCCACGCCCGCAAAGTCTGTCGCTCGCGCCTTTTGGCGCTCCCGCCCCGGTCACGTGAGCCGTCTGGCGACGCCTGTCCTCGGGCCGCACCCGCCGGAGGGGGCCTGCCGCCGCGTCAGCTCTCGTCGACTTGGCTCTTTCGGTAGACGATCTTGCCGCCCATCTCGATGGAGTCCACGATCGCCATTATGACCGCGTCTACCGGCGTGTTCTGTGTCCTGGACGTCTGGCGGGCCGAGCTTCCGCTCACGACGAGCACGATCTCGCCCTCGCCCGCTCCGACTGTATCTATCGCTACGAGTGGTTTCCCATCCGGGGACTGGTCGGCCAGGGATATGGGCTCAACGACTTGGAGCTTCGAACCGACGAGTTTCTCGTCTTTTCTCGTGCAAACCACGGTGCCCACCACTCTGCAGGCGATCAAGGAGATTCCCCCTCTCAGCTCAACCGGGCTACACTCATGTGGGAGTGGGCCCGCGTGCCCTCGACGTCACCGGGCGCGACCGCACAGTCGCAGATTCATTGCGGAACCGGCAGCCGTCGTCGCGCCCGGTCCCGGAGGTCGGCAGAGCCCTACTGGCCCTTCTCCTTTTTCGTCTCCGGCAGGGAAATGGGCAACTTGCCCTCGAGATCGAAGTGCGGTCTCGGAATGACATGCACCGACACGACCTCGCCGATCTTGGCGGCCGCCGCCGCACCGGCCTCGCAGGCCGACTTGCATGCCGCCACTTCTCCCCTCACCAGGACAGTCACATACCCGCCGCCGATCTTTTCCCAGCCTACGAGCCTAACATTGGCCGCCTTAACCATGGCATCAGCGGCCTCTATCATCGCGACGAGCCCTCTGGTCTCAATCATTCCCAGAGCTTCCATGGCCACTTGGGTTCACCCCCTTTCACCGGTCCTGCGACGTAATCCCTGATAGCCCACCCGACACCCCAACCGCATAACCTAATCGGAGCAATACGGCAATCAAAACCCTGCCAAGAGTCTCCCTAGTGGCATGAGGCCCCAGCTTCGCCGCGGCAGCCCGAAGTATTCGTTCCATGACCTCATGCACGTCCGCGTCCGGTCGCCACTGCCACTGTGCCTCGAGCAAACCGGCGTTCATTTTGGAGTTCCGTCGCACGCCAACTTCCATCCCGGCATCTGCAACCCCGAAGACGCCCTCGCCGGTTGTCCCGACCAATGCGATCCCATTATCCTTGGCGTAATCCCTGGCCGCGGGAGTCACGATCGCGCCCCGGGGCACGAGGACCCTCGAGGCTGGAGCGAGTCTTTTCAGTTCAGCCTCGGTGATCACCGCACGCACTCGAGCACCCCCGTTTCACAGCAGAGCCGCGACGAGCTCCTTCGCCGGCGACGGGATCACCACGCGAGAGACCAAAAGCCCTTTCGCACTTGCATCGGCGCTGCCCGCGCTCACTGCTGCCTGCACCGCGCCCACGTCTCCCGTAAGGGTGACGAAGCACTTGCCGCCAAGCCCGATGGCGAGCCTCAACTCGATGGCCTCAACCGCCGCAGCTTTGAGAGCAGCGTCAGCCGCGACTATGGCGGATGCGACCGTGAAGGTCTCGATTACGCCGAGCGCCTTCACCTCCCGCACGTCGGACGTCGCGGTTATGGCGGGAAACACGCCTGGATGCACGTTTGGCAGGACGAACTCGTCCACTACCGATTCGGCGCCGACGGCAGTCCCCGCCGCGATCGAGCTTTTCACCGCGCCCACGTCCCCGGATACAAGGGTGGTGAACTTTCCGGGACAGGTGGGCCGCGCCAGCAAGAGCTCGACGTCGGCCGCTTTGACCATGGCGTCGGTTCCTTCTATGCCTTTGGTCACATTGGCGAATTCCACGAGACCTATCGCTAGACCCACTGGGCTTACCCCTCCAGAGCCGTTTCGAGGCTCAAATCATCTCGTCTCTTTCACGTCTTTTGGGGCCGCCGTGCTTCTCACGAGCGCCATCGTCGTGCGGCTATCTTGGCACCCGGCCCGTCCCGACGACCCTGACCATGTCGCTGTTTCGCAGAAGCGCCGCGTTGGCCTCGTCGGTATCGACGTGCATCTCGAGCCGAAAGTCTTCCCTCACCCTCACCAGCACGCCCCTGAACACCAGGCCCCGCGTCCCCGCAACCTCCACCTCCACGTGGTCGCCATCCCGGAGGCCCCACGAAGACGCCTCTTGTGGCCTCATATGGATGTGGCGAGTCGCGATGATCGCGCCTTCTTTAAGGTTCACAGCACCGGCCGGGCCAACTAGGGTTATGGGAGCCGATCCGTCAAGGTCGCCCGAGTCACGGACCGGCGGAGAGATTCCTAATATGTACCCGTCGGTTCGGCTTATCTCCACTTGGGTTCTCGACCGTAACGGGCCCAAGACCCTCACGCTCGGGATGCTCCCTTTAGGCCCGACGAGGGCGACCATCTCTTTCGCAACATACTGGCCTGGCTGTGATAAATCTCGTAGCTTGGAAAGGCCGCTCTTGGCGCTCTCAGCCCCGAACAACGTCTCGAAATCTTGCGCACACAGATGCACGTGGCGGTTTGAGACACCTACCGGCACGAACAACTCGCCTCGTCGCCGTTCTACGTCGCCACGCCCTTGGGCGAAAAGTGGATCACCACCTGGGCCGGGCACCGGTCCGGGCTGTAGCGGCTGTAGCCCGGGAACGGCAAAGCCCCTCGCCTCAAGCTCCCTCACACACTTTGCTATGAGGTCGTCAATCGAGCCGTAGTCCATCTCCACCTGCCTCCACCGCCCGACACCGGCTCCGGGCTCTCTCGGCCGGCGATGGGCCAGGCCTTACACCCTCGGAAGGATTGCGTCGACGTCCGTGTGAGGTCTCGGGATGACGTGCACGCTCACGAGCTCTCCAACCTTCGCAGCAGCGGCTGCGCCCGCGTCTGTCGCAGCCTTCACCGCGCCTACGTCGCCCCTGACCATGACCGTTACATACCCGCCGCCGATGTACTCCTTGCCGATGAGCACGACGTTTGCCGCCTTAACCATCGCATCGGCCGCCTCGATGGCCCCCACGAGGCCCTTGGTCTCAACCATCCCCAGTGCGTCCTGAACCACCGCTCCTGCCCCCTTGTCACAACTTGCCACGGTGTGCGTTCCCACCTGCGGTTCCGCCTAACCGGGCCTAGACCAAGTATCAGACTATACCTTTTCCCCTCACCCGTTCTCCTCACCCGCCGGCCCTCGCCTCTTCGCCATTGCGCCCCGGGCCCTGCCCGGCATCATGGTCATCATGCGAACACCGCGGGTACCATGCTGTGGCAGCTGTGGCTACTGTATCGCAGCCGTCATTTGGCTCGCTTGGCGTCGCGCGCTTGGCGGCCGTGACGTTGCGATCGTCACCGGCACGGTTTCAACTCCCTTTCTCACGATTCAACTCAGAAAGGAACCTGTCGACCACCGCCCTGATGTCTTCATCCGTAACAAGCCTGGTTTGATGGGCTTGCCTGCTGGAAGGCAGGTCGCTCGCTACCTGTCCTCGTCCGCCTCCCGCCTCGGTCGCAGCGGCCGTGCTTGTCACGCTCGCAGCGCCCGCCGCGCGGTAGGCCACACCGGGCTCTCCGCCAAGTTCGGTCGCTCCTCTTCCAGGGCTCCTGCTGGAGCCCCCACCCGTGTCGCGAGCCGAGAAAGGAGTGGTCACCGGCTTGTCGATGGCAGCCGCTGGTCCAATTATGGTAGGAACCGGCCTTCGCTGGGCGAACGCCGCTTGCGCCTGCCCCGCAGTTCCGTATGATTGGCCACCTCCAACGCCTGACCAGCGCGTGCCTTCGCCGGCGGTCGGACGGACGCCGGGCCTGGGAAGCCTGCAGGTCACCTCCGCGCCCGCAGCTCCTACAAGCATCTCTTCATAAAGCCGTTCGGCTTCCTCGGAGTCGAGGCCGTACGCCACGCGCTTCACGTTGACAAGGTGCAACGGCCCGACATTGTCCGCAGTGATGCTGCCGCCCCACGTTCCGCAACCGAGCGTCAACGCGGGCTCGAGGCCGGTCGTCGCACCGATGGCTCCTTGCGAGGAAGGAGTGTTGACGAGTATCCTGAACACTGGCTTCTTCATGGCGAATTCCCTAATGACGACCGGATTTCGCGAGTGAATGACCAACGTGTGGCCCATGCCGCCGAACTCCAGGATCTCGATGCATCGTTCGCAAGCGGCCTGCCAGTCAGGCTCGACGTAGAAGGCAAGTATGGGACTGAGCTTCTCTCTAGAAAGGGGGTATTGAGGCCCCACTCCGGAAAGCCGGGCAACAAGAACGCGCGTCCCGTCGGGCACGGCAAGCCCTGCCATCTTGGCTATCGTTACCGCGCTTCTTCCGACGATCGCCGGGTTGATACCGCCTCCTGACGTCACCACGATCTTTGAGAGCGCCGCGGCCTCTGAATCAGTCAGTAAGTACCCACCCTGGGCTTTGATCTCTCCTAGGACCTTGTCCTCGATGACCGACTCGGTCACTATTGCCTGCTCGGACGCGCAAATCGTGCCGTTATCGAAAGTCTTGCTCGAGAAGATGTCGGCGACGGCCCTCTTTATGTCGGCCGTACACTCGATGAACGCCGGCACGTTGCCGGGACCGACGCCGTAAGCGGGCTTACCCGCGCTGTATGCCGCCTTCACCATGGCCGATCCCCCGGTGGCCAGGATCAAGGCCGTGTCTGGATGGCGCATGAGTTCATCCGTGGCCTGCTTCGTCGGATGAACGAGACACTGAATCGCCCCCCTGGGCGCGCCAGCCGCTGCGGCCGCGTCGGCCATCACCTGGGCCGCCTGACAACTGCACCTGCAGGCCGAAGGGTGCGGGCTGAATACGATGGGATTCCGGGATTTGAGGCTTATCAGGCTCTTGTATATTACGGTGGACGTAGGGTTCGTCGACGGGACAAGAGCGACGATGACGCCCGCAGGCTCGGCTATCTCCGCGACCTTCCGGGACCCGTCGCACCGTATGACACCTACTGTACGGAGATCGCGAATGGCCTCGTACACGCGTTCGGACGCAAAGAGGTTCTTTGTGACCTTGTCTTCATAGACCCCGAAACCTGTTTCTTCGACCGCCATTTTCGCAAGGGCGCGCGCGTGCGCACGCCCCGCGTCCGCCATTTTCGCGACGATGCGGTCAACCTGCTCCTGAGAGAAAGACGCCAGCTTCACGCGGGCCTCGGCAGCACGACGAACCGCGTCTCGCGCCTCCTGAATCGACTCAAGGTCCGTGTCAAGCGCCATTCCCGTCTCACCTCGCCCTCCACGCAAGTGAGTCTGAGTCTATATGTGGGAAAGACTACACCTCGAGCAGTTGTTGCGCCGTTGACTCGTCAGTGACGAGCACGTTTGCGAACCGGCCGCGCAAAGCCCCCCTTATTCCCGCGACCTTCTGCGGGCCGCCCGCCACCGCCACGGCAAAGTCCTTCCGCGTAAAGTCCTGGAGCTCCAAACCGATCGTTCTCGTGTTTAACGACTCGTCGCAAATGGACCCGTCCTCGGAAAAGAACCGGGAACACAGGTCTCCGACAGCACCCGCGGCCACCAGTGAATCCATCTCCTCTGGAGAGAAGTAACCTGCCTGGACGAGCAGAGAGGATCTGTCGGGATGCCCGATGGAGAAAACCGCGATCGAAGCCGACTTGCCCATCTCAAGAACCTTCGCGACATTCCGCTCGGCCAGGAGCGCCTCTTTCACTTCTTCGTGAGCAACAATGGCCGGCACATTTAGGAAAAAGGGGGTGGCCGCGAAGGCCCTGGCGAACAGGACAGCTATCTCGTTGCCGTGGATAAGCGCCTCTCCTTCTCCCGACAGCGTTCCTTCGAGCTGGACAACGCTTACGTCTTTTCGTCTTAGCGGCCGCAGCGCCCGGGCCACTTGCAGCATTGTAGTCCCACCACACACACCGATGACCGCGCCGTCCCGGACGATCTCTCTCAGAAACCTGGCGGCAGCCTGGGCCAGGTGCCAAGCCAATGGGGCCCGGCTCGAACGGGGGACAGGGCAGACGATAGCCTTCTTCAACCCGTACTTCGTCTGAAGCTCTTGGGCGAGCAGGGATTCCTCCCTGAACGGGTCCGCAATGGTAACCTGTACAATGCCTGCCTCTCTCGCTCTCGTCAGCATTCTCGAGATACGACTACGTGATAGGCCGACGCGCTCCGCGATCTCCTGCTGGTCGAGTCCGTATTCGTAGTACATTCGCGCTATTTGAATGAGGAGTTTGGCGTCGTCGTGAGCAGCATTCACTTGTGCACGGTCATCGCCGTCCATCCTCTTTCCCACTCCAATCTAGGCCGTACGAGGCTAACCGCTGCCCGCGCCGGTGTCTCTAATACGCAGCCTCTGCGTCGCTCGCAGCACGACAGGACACCCGGTACGCGTAACCACATCCACGTCAGTCGCTTGACGGCCTGACGTCAGGCCGACTCACCACGACAACCCGGGACAGCCAAGAACCCACTGGCTGCACACACGTGCCCGTGCTAGCACATATGTGCTCACCGATTCACATTCGCCATTCGCGCGCCAACTCCTTCAACAAAACCAGAATCCCAGGCGGCATTTGCGGTTCATTTGCAGTTGGCTTCCAACGCGTGTAACCGTTCCCCACGCCGCTCAAACGAGACGCATCATCTCAAGGGCCGCAAGCTCATCCACGATAAGCGTGTTCACGTAGCCGCCCCTCGCCGCACCGACAATGCCTCTGGCCTTGTGGGCACCTGCGGCGACGCCGATGGAGTGTGCCTTGTCCCGGAGATCGGAGAGGCCAATCCCTATCGTACGAGCGTCAAGGTCCGGGTCAATGATCTCACCATTGGCACCGAAGTACCTGGAGCATACGTCCCCTACAGCTCCACGCGCAACAAGCTCCGCTATCTCCTGAACCGTAACATAGCCCGATTCCACCAAGATCGAGCGCGCATCGGGGAAGCCTATGCTGAAGACAGCGATCTCAGCGCGTCTCGCCAGGTCTATGGCAAGGCTGATAGCTGGATCCGCCAAGAGTTGGGAGGACAGGGCCTTGCTGTGTGTGACCGCTGGAACGGGCAACGAGTACGCCTCGGCAGAGTACGCCTGGGCGAAGTTCATTAGGATGGTCGCGGCGTTCTCGTGGGTGCGGCTTGAGCGTGCGTTGCCGTTCAATTGCACGACCTTTACACCCGAAAGCTTCCGGGGGATCAAGCGCTTCGCCACTTCGTACATGGTTGTACCCCACGAGACGGCTATTATGCTGCCGTCACGAACGATGCTGTCGAGGTACAAGGCTGCTGCGTCGCTCACGGCTCGCTTGGCTTCTTCATCGTCATTGTCCTCGGTATTGGGCACCACTACCACATGACGCAATCCGAACAGTTGTCGGATTATCTCCGCCCTCTCCCTGCAGACCTCCTCTGGATCAAAAACCTCTATCTGGACGAGGCGCCTAGCCCGAGCCCTAGAGAGACACCTAGATACAACCGAACGCGAGACGCCCAGCAACTCGGCGATCTCGGCTTGGGTGAGCTCGTCCCCGTAGTACAGCCGAGCCACTCTCCCACAAAACTCGTCGCTGTCCACTATGCCCATCGCGAAGTCCCTCCGCCGCGGAGTAAGTCACCATCAAGCTCTGCGTTCGCCTGGACGTCCGTCGGCGTGAGCATTCCGTTTTTGGTCAGCTCCTCAAGACCGGAAGCCGTCATCTCATCCGTGATCAGGACATCAGCGTAGCCAGCACGAAGGGCCCCGAGGATACCGGCTAGCTTTTGTCTCCCGCCGGCAACAAGGATCTTGAGAGGAATCGCCGCAAGGTCCGAGAGGCAAAGGCCCAGCGTTCGTCTATCAAGCTCCGGATCGCAGATCCTGCCTTGGCTGTCGAAGAACCGGGAACAAATGTCCCCCACCGCCCCGTAGGTCTGTAGACGCCTCATGTCGTTCGCCGTAAGGTAACCTGCCGCCACCAGCACGCACGCGGGGTCCACAACACCCACGGTGAAGATAGCCACGTCGCACCCTCGTGCGGCTTCGAGCGCCTCAGTGATAGACACATCCTTCATGAGAGCTTCGCTGAGGGCCGGGTCTCCAACAATGGCCGGTGCGGGAAACAAGACTGCTTTGGCACCGAGCTTGCCAGCGATCATCTCAAGCACCTGCGCTCCCAGATATGAAGCTCCGCCCTGGCCAACACTACCGTTGAGCTGTACCACCGAGACTCCAGGTACTCTGCGAGCTCTAAGCTTCAGTGCCACCTCGAGCAGCGTGGTCCCCCAAGAGACGCCCACCATTTGACCGGGCTGAATCACCTCGGCGATGTAGGCCGCAGCGGCAGCACCGAGTCTTTCCTTGAGTCTTGCCTCCGAACCACTGCCGATCTTGGGAATGAGAACCACGTCTTTGAGACCGTATGTCAGTCGCAATCCTTTGGCCTCAGCGGAGCCTTCGCGATTGAAGCTCGTAAACGATATCGTAACGATCCCCCTGCGCCTGGCTTCCGCAAGCATTCGCGACACGCTGGACCGTGACGTCCCACAAGACAAGGCGATCTCCTGTTCGGACAAATTCTCCTCGTAGTACAGCTTCGCCACGCGGACGAGTTCGCGGAGACGCGAGAGATTGCTCAAGGTCAATACACCGCCAACAACAGAACTCCGAGATTGCACCCTTCCCTGAACCGAACACACGTCATACCATACAGGAACCTCGCAACCACGGCGTAAATCAACACGGATTCGCGCGTTATCGTACGCACAGGAGTGGGCTATGCGGCCAAGCCTCACCGTTCCTCTGGGGTTCACCCCAGAACGACGCGATCACACACCGCCCCATCGCGCACTGGTCGAAACCGCGCCTTGATCGCGTGGCAAAGCGGGTCGGCCCCACGGCATCGCATACATCATGACTTCGGAGCCCACTCCCGAGCTCTGCCCACGGCACGCTGCCATCCGCTGTACAGTTCCTCGCGCCGAGACTCCGACATTGTGGGCTGGAAAACCTTGTCGCACTTCCATAGCCTCGAGATCTCTTGCCTCGACTTCCACACCCCGGAGGCAAGTCCCGCGAGATAGGCAGCCCCTTGGGCCGCCATCTCCATGTTGGCTGCCCTTTCCACGGGGATGCCGAGGATATCTGCCTGAAACTGCATTAGGAACTCGTTCTTCGTGGCCCCTCCGTCGACCCTCAAGGATCGCACCGGCTGGCCCAGGTCCCTCGCCATTGCGTCCACGCAATCTCGAGTCTGGTAAGCGATGGACTCAAGGGTCGCACGCGCCAGGTGTTGCGCGGTCGTGCCTCTCGTAAGGCCGACTATGGTTCCGCGGGCGTACATGTCCCAATATGGGGCGCAAAGTCCAACGAACGCGGGGACGAAATACACCCCGCCGGTGTCGTCGACCGCTCGCGCCAGCGCTTCGGTTTCAGAGGCGTCCTTTATTATCTTCAGACCGTCTCTGAGCCATTGGACAGCCGCGCCTCCGATGAAGACGACCCCTTCGAGCGAATACTCGGTGCTTCCGTTGACGGACCATGCCAGGTCGGTCGTCAAGCCGCTCTTCGATCTCACTGGGTTGGCCCCCGTGTTCATCATAACAGCGAGCGCTGTGCCGTAGGTGTTCTTGACCATTCCCGCCTCAAAGCACGTCTGGCCGAAGAGCGCTGCCTGCTGGTCTCCCGCTACCCCCGATATTGGGGTACCGGCCAAGGCCCCCCATTCCCTTGACACCTCACCGAAAACGTGGCTTGAACCGTACACGGATGGTAGTATATCCGCTGGAATATCGAGGAGGTCAAGCAGATCGCTGTCCCACTCGCGTGTGTAGATGTTGAATAGCATTGTTCTCGACGCGTTTGACACATCGGTTGCGTGTATCCGGCCTCCGCTCAAGTTCCACATGAGCCACGAATCGACGTTGCCGACGGCCAGGCGCCCTTGAGCGACTAGGCTCTGTGCCTCTGGAATGTTGTCCAGAATCCACCGGATTTTCGTCGCGGAGAAATAGGCATCTATCGGCAAACCGGTTTTATCCAGAACAGTCGCGCTAGCACCTTGGGCAATCAAGCGCTCGCAATACGGAGCCGTGCGCCTGCACTGCCACACAATAGCGTTGCATATGGGTTCACCAGTTTGTTTATCCCACGCGATGGTAGTCTCTCGTTGGTTAGTGATGCCCACCCCTTCAATATGCAGATCCTCACCGCACCTGTCAAGCACGGCGAACACACACTCTTTCACAGATGAGACGTATTCCTTGGGGTCGTGCTCCACCCAACCGGGGTGCGGAAACAACTGCCTGATCTCCTTGTATGCTCTTGCCCTCACATTTCCTTCTTCGTCAAAGACCACGGCTCTGCTGCCCGTTGTTCCCTGATCGATCGCTAAGATGGCTTTCCAAGGCACTCTTTCTCCCTCCAATCGGCGTGAAGTCCCTCACTCAGTGTAACTTCACCGCGATTTTCATCTCCGTGGCGGAAACCGCCGCGTCAAACGCCTCGCGAATCCGATCCAACGGTTCGACACGGGTCAGAAGCTTCTCCGATGGAATGACGCGCGATGCAAGAAGCTGTACCGACAATCGATTCTGCAACACCGTTGATGCGTGGGAGCCAGTCACATGTATTTGCTTGTAATGAATCAAATTCGTGTCAAGAGAGGCCGTTTTCCCCGGGGGAAGGCCCCCGAAGAGAAGAACCCGGCCGCGGCGGGCACACATCTGTAACGCCTGGCCCTGGGCCTCAGAAGACGGGCAAGCCACTATGACCACATCCGCCCCGGCCCCGCCCGTGATCTCAAGCACCGAACTCACGGGCTCATCGCTTTCTGAGCAAAGTACCTCTGTGGCCCCCAGTTCCTTGGCGACCCCAAGCCGGTCACGCACCTTGTCTATGACTACGACCTTAAGGGCTCCTCGAAGCCTCGCTAGCAGCGTATGCATGCACCCAATTGGCCCCGCTCCTATCACCACAACCGAGTCGCCCAACCTGATACCAACCTGGTCCTGTCCATTTATACAGCATGCAAGCGGTTCCGCCAGCGTCGCATGTTCAGGTGCCAGCCCCTCCGGAACCTTAATGAGATTGAAGCGGGCTCGAGCCGGTACCACCATGTACTCGGCAAACCCGCCATCGCAGTCCAACCCTAGCGTGCGCAGTCTTTCGCACATGTTCGGGGCTCCTGACTGACAATCTCTGCAGTACCCACAGCCAACCGCAGGCGCGACGATAACTCTGTCGCCAACTCTAGGACCATCGTTCATACCTGCAGAGATCTCACGGACTATGCCGCACACTTCGTGCCCCAGGACACGAGGAGGAGTCACCGTGGAACTCCCGTTCAGGAACGTCCGAACGTCGGTTCCGCAGATAGCACACGCCTCCACTTCCAGGAGAATGTCGTCGCCCTCGATGGCCGGAACGGGCTGTTCCTCCACACGAATGTCGCGGACCCCGTAATAAACCGCTGCCTTCACGTCAGACCACTCCTCGCAGCCGCGCCATGCTCGGGACAAGCCCTGCAACCCGCTCGCGCGGTTCGGTCTCTATCCGTTCCTGCAGTTGCCTGCCCAAAAGCTGGAGCACTAGGCCGTCAAACGTACTTGTTGCACCTCACGAGGAGGCTTAATCCCGCCGGACTGTCGTGAGCCAGATCGTCGGTAGTTCACAACGTTAGGAAGCATCCGGGAGGGACCAACGACCTCCCGGATGCGCCTTCCTTACCTTGCGTCGAGTCATGCTGTTCGCCCGGACCCTGACGGTCCCGCCCAGCTAGAACCAGCGCGCGTTCACCACTCCTGAGGGCTCTGCAAAGACGAGTCCCGCATCACAGACCGCCGAGCGACGTGGGTGAGCGTTCAGATTCAAATCATGGACAGCCCGCCATCCACCACCACACTTTGACCTGTGCACCAGTCGGATTCCTCCGATGCTAGGAAGAGCACAGAGCCTACCTGATCCTCAGGCTGTCCGAGCCTTCCAAGCGGGATATTGCTTTCCAGCGCCTTTCTCGTCACGGGGTCTTGGAGGGCTGCCTTGCCAAGAGGAGTCAAGGTCGTGCCAGGGCAGATGGCATTGACGTTTATCCCGTACTGGCCCAGTTCGACAGCCATTGCCCTCGTCAACGAGAGCACTGCGCCCTTTGATGCGCTGTACGCAGCATGGTTCGGCTCACCTACGATGGCCGCCTTCGACGAGACGTTCACTATCTTCCCTTTTCGCTGTTTTATCATGATGGGAACAACCGCCTGAGACACTCGGACAACCCCCATGATGTTGACCTCAAACATGCGCCTCCAGGCATCCTCGGTCTCCTCCCAAAAGGCACCGCCTGTGTGAGCGCCCGCGTTGTTCACCAACACGTCGATTCGCCCGAACCGCTGCATGACAGCATCGACCATTCGTTTGACATCGTCCCGGGACGAAACATCCGTCCGGATAAACATGCCCGTGCCAGGTCCTTGATTTATCTCACGCTCGACCGCCCTGCCAGTCTCCTCGTTGATGTCCACGATCACAACATGAGCACCTTCGCGTGCGAAGCCCTTGCAGAAAGCCTCACCCAGCCCTTGACCTCCGCCTGTCACGATCGCGACCTTGTCCTTCAACCTCATCTAGAACCCCTCCCATACGTTGCAGTTTAAGCCTACGGGGCAGAGCACACCCTGAGACGTTCCATCAAAAAGGCTCTACGCCCTTCTTCCTCAGATAGCGCCCGCGCAGCCGCAACCTGGATTTGTCACTGCCGCCTCACGTGAAAGGTCGACCGCGCTGCAACTGACAGACCGCCGGCTGTCGTACTACTTCATTTGATGATGCTTACCATGGTTCTGTCTGTCGTTACTATGCTCATGCCTATTGCGATCAGGGCCAAGGTCAGCAGTTGGATGTCACGACCGATCGCGAGCGTCGACATCCCAGCCTGAATCCAAGTGATGAGTATCACCCCGATCACTGTCCTGTGCGGACCGCCGATACCTCCCGTGAGGGCCGTCCCACCGGCAACGACGCTAGCGAAAAGCGGTATGATCATGTCCGCACCGATCTCTATGGACCCCCCTCCGAATTGTGCCATATACAAGACCCCCGCCAGTCCCGCAAGAAAGCCGCTAATCGTAAACACGCACAGCCGGTGCTTCGCCACGTTTATTCCACACAACGCAGCGGCGGTGGGGTTTCCTCCGATGGCATAGATACGGCGCCCAAACGGCGTGCACAGCGCCACGAACGTGCATATGATCCAGATCCCCACAGCCCAGTAGAACACTGATGGCAGGCCCGCGAAAAACGTCACGGAGAGGGATCGGAAAGCCCTGTTGGTGATCACATGCAGGAAACCTCTCGAAAGATACAGCGATATCCCGTCGACGACGACAGAGATACCGAGTGTCGCTAGAAAAGACGGCACTTTGAACTTTACGAACAGGAGCCCGTTTATGAACCCACACCCGGCGCATACAAGCACAGCCACAGGAATCACCCAGAGCCCGATGCTATCGATATACAAGGCGCACAGCAGAGCAGCGAGTTTTAGCAGGCTAACCACTGAAAAATCGAAGGAACCCATCATGATCACGAAAGTCAGGCCACACGCCGCTATCAGAAAATAGGACATCGCATATACTAGGGTGATTCTTCCCTGGTGGCTGAGAAAGAAGGGATTGATCGCCTGGAAGATGCCTATAACAGCTATCGCTGCGACTACCGCGATGACGATCCCCGTGTTCTTTCGGAGCCATTCCGGAATTGAAACGGTCATTACGCCTGCCTCCTCGCTCTCACGTGACGATGACGCTTCTTAGTTCTCGAGACGCAATAACAACCGAAACGACTAGAAGCAAACCGGTGAGCAATTGCAGGACTTCCGGGCTCAGAAACGAGATGTACAGTCCACGGTACAGAACGACATACGTCAATGCGCCCAGGATTGTCCTGTCCGGGCCCCCGCTACCTCCCGTCAGCAAGGTCCCGCCGAGGACTATCGCAACAAGTGGCGAGACCATGGTGTTCAAGTTGAGCGCTAGGGGCACTGACCCCCCTAGATGTTGGAACTGGATTACGGATCCCAAACCCGTGAAAAGGCCGCTTATCGTGAAGGCCAAGATCTTATACCTCTGAACGTCTATCCCGGCTAGCTGCGCCCCCTCTTCATTCGACCCGATGGCGTAAAGATACGTGCCCACCTTGGTGCTCCTCATGATGAACACAGCGGCGCCTATCAGCGGGACCGTCCATACCAGTTCGGTCGGCACGTACGGTATCAGTGGGGCCGTTATGAATTCATAACCCCGAACGATCCTTGGGTAACCGCCCGACAGAAGAGATGTAAGCCCCGAGTACGCCACCAGTAGACTCAAAGTGAGTATAAAAGAAGGTATCTTCGCCTTGACTTGTATGACTCCGACCAGCCAGCCGGTGACGACTCCGAGAACCGGGATCACGAGGATGGCGGCGGGTCCGAGTGTCGGCGTCAACCGCCACAAGACAATGCCGCCGAGCATCCAGATGCCTATGTAGGTCAAATCCATCGATCCCATCGCCGCCACGATGGATGGACCCAGCGCGAACAGCATGATCGTCACAAACTGGCTCACTATGGAGGAGATATTGAGATAGGTGAGAAAGCGATCAGGAAAACAAATGGAAAACGCCACAGATATCACGATGAGTATGAGAACCACGGGTTGTTTCTTGACAGACCCCAGAAGATAACGAGCCCGCCCGTTTTTCGCGCCATTGCTGAATGACTTCACGTTGACATCGCCTCTGTAAACTCCCTACTGTCAACCTCGCGTTGGAGCCGTCCGTTCTTGATGAGTACGACTCTATCGCACAAGATCGAGTACTCCTTTGGGTCGTCGCTCACAAGCAACATTGACATCCCTCTGCTCTTCATCTCCTTGAGGGCTTCATAGATGTCTTTCCTTGCGCCCACATCGATTCCGATCGTGGGGTCCTCAAGGAGGAGTATGTCAGGATTTCTCTCAAACCATCTCCCCGCAGACACCTTTTGCTTGTTGCCGCCGCTCAGTGAACGACAATTGGCGTTAACGTCGCGCGTCCTTATCTTTAGTCTTGCAGTGATTCTCTCTGCCATTTGCCTCTCAGCGTTGAAGTTGATGATCCTGCCGCGTCGCCTCAGTACCTTGTCGATGTTCACTATTGAGATGTTTTCCTTGACAGGCCAATTGAAGAATAGCTGCCTTTCTATTTCACCGGAGAAATACCCGACACCTCTCGTCAACCTAACATGAGGCTCCTCACCTGCTCTAGCGACCTCTCCTTTGACCATCAGAGTCCCGCTGTCGAAGCTCATGAGGCCTGCTATCGTCTTGACTATCTCGCTCTTCCCTGAGCCCGCCGGACCGAAGATGCCGATGCACTCTCCCTTATGAAGCTCCAGAGAAACGTCGTAATAGCTCCCTCTTTTCGTGAGGCTCCTCGTCTCCAAGACCACTTCTTCGCCAGGGACAGCTGGGCCCTCGTCCCGAGCGGCATGCTCGAATGACGTCTTGCCTACTATGGCCTTGAAAAGGTCCTCCTCTGTGACGCTCTCGCGAGACAAATCATAGTGAGCGACCAGGCTGCCGTCGCGCAGCACATAAACCCGGTCAGTGAACTCCAGCACCTCATGCATCATATGGGAAACCAGGATGAACGAGGTGGTCTTTTTCATGTCAAGGATATATGAGAATAGCCCCTGACGTTCTTCTATGGTTAACGGCGCGGTCGGCTCGTCGAGTATGACAACCGATGCGGCATGATCATTGCCGTGCTCCAGGCGCAGGCCCAGAATAGCCCGCGCTATCTCGATCATTTTCTGGGTAGACAACGGCAGTTCATACATAAACTGGTCGACATCACAGGTTATATGGAACTCGTCTGTGATCTCCCGCGCGCGTCTTCTCATCTCCGTTGTCGCTAGTCTCGGGAACTTCATGTACTTGTCCTCATGCCCGAGGAACAGGTACTGGTAGACCTTTAAGGCCGGGATCACACCCTTCTCCTGGTAAACTATGGCGACCCCCTTTTTGGCTGCCTCATTGGGGTTCTTCGGAAACGAAGTCCTGGTACCTTTGTAGTACCATTCCCCTGCATCGGGAGGGTATACCCCTACCAAGATCTTCATCAGAGTAGACTTCCCAGCACCATTTTCACCCACAACTCCGACTATCTCGTTTTCGTTGACAGCTATGCTTACACCACGCAGGGCCTGCACGACTCGATCGAAGGTCTTGGCGACGCCCTTGACTTCAAGAACCGGTACCGCCATCCTCATCACCTTATTATCATTCTGTCATTCTGACCCCGTTCGGCCCATCCGCCGACGCACAAAACGGTCTTCCCCCTTGGGGGATGGCCCTCTCTGTCGTGCAGGCCTGATCCACTGAGACCAGTCGACGATCTCTTCAACTTGACGTTGAAGACTCAGAGACGTGCTGCTGGGCCATCCCCCAAGCCGAGGAGCTGGCTACTACCTACATCCTATCCACTACTTATTGCCACACCGGGTCCAGCTTTAGCTCCGACGGGAACCGTTTTGCGTACTGTTCGGCTTGCTGCCACGTGTCTGCCCAGCTGAAATCGAGGAAATACTTAATAACAGCAGCGATGTGTTTCTTGTAGGCTTCGAGGCTCCCGAATTTCTTCAGCTTGGCCGGATAGAAGTAGTCATGCGAACCCAGCTCTGTCCCGGCGCCAGCGTGACGGTCGTACTTCAGACCGAGCTCCTTGCATTTGGCTAGAGACAGCAGCCTGAAGTCGTACGGGTACTTCGGGTCTTTGGACTTCATCTGCTTCAGTATCTTCTCCAGGTTATCCTGGGTCGGGCCGATCTTCAGGTTAGGATGCTTGTCGATACCGGCTTCCTTGGCTAGCTTCTCGAGCTCGCCTGGTCGACCGTAAAGGTCTATCGTGCCGGACTGGAGCATCTCGTCAGGCATGGGATACCACTCGCCAACGCACATGTCATAGAGCATCGGAACAAGCCTTCCGCCAAAGTACGGAATGGCAAATCCCGCCGTGACGAGGAAGTTGCCGCTCAAGATCTCCTGTGCCGTGGTCATCTCCATGTCCCTGGAGGCGGTGAACGGCCCAATCCGTAGCCCGCGATCCTCAAGTGCCCTCAGGGCACCCATGGTCACAGAGTCGTTGGCCCCCCACAGGCCCTGGTAGTCTTGTCGCACGGCCAGAGCGGCCTCAGCAGCCTTGCGTCCTTCCTCGTAGTTCCATTCACCGAATTGATGGCCCAGAACTTGCATTTCAGGGAACATCTTCCATGCCTGGAAGACTCCCAGGTTAATCAAGGCCGTCGAGATCGTCGCGTTTGTCTTGCTCGCCTGGATATGGAGCAGCTTGGTCTTCCCATTATCCTTCATTTTCTGGAAGAGGAGAACCAGTGGCAGGAATGTCTGCTCGTCAGAAAGTGGTGTATTGTCAATTACCCAGTAGGGTCCAAAGTCCCCGGGGAACACATCTCCGGTGACACCGAAGTATGTCGCCATGAATACTTTGTTCTCATTACAAATCTGAGCGAGCTTCGGTATAACAGATACGGACGGACAGTTGTAAATTATCGCCTTTGCCCCAGCAGCTATCATGCTTTGTGTCTGTTCGATCCACGCTGCGTCGGACTCGGCAAGCGCCCCTTTGAACCGCAAGCCGAGTTGCTCGCAGGCCTGCTCGATGGCCTGGTAAACCATCATTGCATATTCCTGCGACAGGTGGAAGGTGATGTGGCCTATGAGGAAGTGCTCCCCCGGTTCGGCGTTCTTGTACTTCTGCGCCAGTTCACGTCTCTGCTTTTCCACATCTTGCCCAGCCACCACGCCACCAAACATCGCGATGGAAAGCAACGCCACAACCACGGTCAGAACCAAAAGGCGTGAAAACGTGGTTCTCACTACTTGACCCTCCTTTTAGCTAGAGTGTGCAGTGCGCTTCTCATCAGGACCGACGACACAAAGACCTCTCTCACCCCCCTTGAGCGGCACCCCGATACTGCGGTCCGGGCTGCGTGCCGAACCCCGCACAACCAACTGTCGCGGTACGGACCGGTGTCTTCTTGCTAAAGTAATCTGCGTTACGCTCAAATGGTGTCGTGATGGGCTGTGCTTGACGGGCACAGCTCATAAGCGCAAACGTCTCACGGCATTCCCGGCCCACTCAACTGCAGGGGGAGCTGGTGCCGAGAAAGCGCCGGTGCTCGAGTCGGCCGCTCAGCAATTATCTCATGTTTCGCCCCCTGCATGCGGTAGGAACAACACCTTTCCGTGCACCATATGCCCATTCCAGATATCATCGAAGACCTTTGGAACGTCGATCAACGGATATCGGTGGGTTATGAACGGCTTCGCAACGATTTTGCCTTGGCCCATAAAGCACAGCGTCGTCTTCCAGTCATCCTCATACGGCAGGGTGACGTCGCCTGAGTTCCAAGATCCGAACACGGAGATCTCCCGCCGCATGACCCTATCCACCGCAGCCTCCGACAGCTCGAGCCCCGCGTGAGATATGCCGCAAAACACCACGGAACCCAGTTTCGACGCGATGAGACATCCCTGATGTTGTGTCTGCGGGACTCCCGCTGTCTCGATGACACGGTTGATTCCCTTCCCAGATGTTATCTGGTTAACCATTGCGACAGGGTCATCCTTTCGGGCATTCACACATATGTCGGCACCCAGCCTTCGGGCGATTTCCAGCTTTTCATCATAGATGTCAACCGCCATCACCATGATCGCGCCCACGAGTTTTGCCCACTGGACCGCGAAAAGCCCAATCGGACCCACCCCGAGAACTGCCACGGTATCTCCAACGGTGATGCCTGCCTTCCTAACCGCGTGCAGGGCCACCGCAGCGGGATCGCTCGTAGCGGCGGTTTCGAAATCGACGCTGTCAGGGATGACGAGCACGTTCTCGGCGCGGGTCTTCATGTACTGTGCAAACGCCCCATCTGTCCGCGAACCGATGTAATCGTATTGGTCGCACAGATTGTATTGCCCGGCCCTGCAGTAACCACAGGAGCCACAGGGAATCAGCGGGATCGCGGTGACCCGCTCCCCAGGCGACAGGCCCTTAACTCCCGAACCCGTTGCAGCGATTTCGCCAGCAAACTCGTGCCCAATTGTAAGAGGATACGAGTAGGTCCCGGTCGACATGGCGCGCGGCGGATCCGAACCACATATGCCCGCGGCCATCACCTTGATGAGAACCTCCCTTTCCCCCACTTCAGGGACAGGGACCTCCTCTACACGAATGTCACCAGGAGCATACAAGCGCGCTGCTAGCATTGTGTTTGGAATCACTCTCGCGCCCCCTTTGAAGACCCACGCCCGTGGGAGTGTCTCTGATGTAAAATGCTAGTTCGGGCTGAGTTCAGTTCATGGTAGTTAACTGCCGGGTAACCGGCCTATCTCTATAGCACATATGTGCATCGCCATTGAGCATTTGTTCTATGACAATTATTCGCGCTCCGCAGCCAAACTCCTCCTTCTGAAGGAGAAAAATCATTCAACTTCCAACTCCAGCCAGGTAGGCTTGGTCATGCTTTTGACTGCGTAAGGTGATCGATGTAGAATGTCCATAGACGGTCGCGCACGCGCCGAGGCGTTTTCGGACGGGCGGGCCTGCGGCCGCGTTCCGTCTGTCACGCCGCGTTTTCGGCTTGGAAGGTGGTGCCTGCGGATGCAGGGATCGGATTCTTATCACGGGAACGAGCACGAGAAGGCCCGCCCGAGCGCCGCAGCGGCGAGGGCAGCGGTGCAGATCGCGATGTCAACGTCGCGTGATCAGGAACGCGACATGAAACGCGCCTTCCTGGACGCAGGGATAAGGGCAGCAGCCGTGGACATTGGCGGGCCCTTCATTCAATCCATCGCACGCACCGTCGAAAACGTCCTCGTCGCGGCGAAACGCGAGGGCGTCATACAATCGTCGCATCCGCACGAGGGAGCCGTGACAGGCGCGGCGCGTGAAGCGCTCGCCCAACTCATGCCGAGGGCAGCCGGCTTCAACGTCGGAGGCAAGGTCGGTGTAGCCCGGTGTGGTGAGCACTTGTCAGTGGCGGTCTTCCTTGAGATCGGCCTCCTCCACCTCGACGACGTTGGGCTCGCGGTGGCGCACAGAGCCGTGCCAGCCGCTGATGCGGGCTAAAACAGGAAAGGGCTTGCACAGGCGGCAGAGTGGTGCTATACTTCCTTTTAACAAGCCGTCGGGCAGGCGCGGGCAGGACGGTGGGATCGGCGGAACGCCTGAGAAAGCGGCAGCACGTGGCGCCTGTTTGGTGAGGCTTGCGGCACAAGACGTGTCACGAACAAGTACATATGCTTCGGCAGGACGGTAGTACGGTAGGGGAGATCATCGCACGTAGGACAGCATCGGGAGCCAGGACGGCCATCAAGGCCGGCTCGCTCCGGAGTCTGCGCGTAAGGTCGGCCTCGACTTGATAGGGCCGGATGTATGCGAGGGCTACCCCCACACGGGTGGCCCTTTTTGTATCACCCGCTCGGCGGGTTGATTCGGGATCGTGATCTCCGCACTCGGGAGCCCGCACCTCCGTGGCTCCACGCCTTTTCCGATTCGAATCCTGCCTCCGTCCAAGCCTCCGTTCGCGTCTTGTGCCACGCTCGCACACTCGTATATTCACGTTCTTGCCCGCGCTTCAAACCTCCAACAGGAGGGATGTCGTGTTGGATTCCGACATCTTCGCAATCCGAGGGGCCGTCGCCCCCGTCGCAAACAGCAGGGACGGCGTGTTTCAGGCCACGACCGAGCTCCTCGACGCCATCGTCGCCCGAAACCACCTCGAGCTCGAGAACGTCGTGTTCGCATTCTTCACCGTCACCCCGGACCTCGATGCTGCATTTCCCGCTGCAGCCGCGAGGGCCCTGGGATGGAGCTCGGTCCCGATGATGTGCGCGGTGGAGATCCCGGTGAAGGCTGCGCTTCGGGCGTGCATAAGGGTGCTTTTGCTGTGCCGGGCTCGTGCGTCGGGCGGCTCGAAGAGAGAGGGGCCGCTTCGCACACCTCTCGCGCAGTCGTGCCCGCGCTGTGGCGGCCGCTGTCCCATGCCCCTTGCGCGCAGGCTCGTCGATGGGCGCAGGCGTCGCCGTCACAGAAATTCCCTCGTCTCCGGTGCAGTGGGGGTGACGCGTTCACGCCCAACCCACGTTTACCTGGGCGAGGCCGCTGCTCTCCGGCCCGACTTAAGTACCGTGCCACGGGACACCTGAGCTGTCCCACACTATGCCGCCATGGACCGATTGAGGTCCTCATCAAGAGCGTCGGCGCCATCGTCATCACCGGGATCCCTTACGGCGATCACGCCGCCGCCACGCATAGGCATGGGATTCCGCGCGTTTTCGAGGGAATCAGTAATCACAAGGCCTCCAGGGGGAGAGAGACATGGTAGTCGTTATGAGACAGAAAGCAACGGAAGATGAGATCCAGGGCGTCGTGCGAATGGCACAAAACGCGGGTCTCCAAGTCCATATCTCCCGAGGTGAGGAGCGCACGATAGTTGGGCTCATAGGCGACGTGCGCCGCCTCGACCCAGATACAGTCGCGTTTCTGCCGGGGGTGGAGAGAGTGGTGCGGATCCTGCAACCGTTCAAGCTCGCGAGCAGGGAATTCATGCAGACGAGAAGCGCTGTTTCGGTCGGGGGCGTGCTCTTCGGCGGCGAGACTAACGAGGTTCCTGTGATCGCCGGCCCGTGCGCCGTCGAAAGCGAGGAATCGATGATGCGCATCGCGCGCCTCGTGGCCAACGCGGGAGCGACCGTCCTCCGCGGCGGAGCGTTCAAGCCGCGCACGTCGCCATATTCCTTCCAAGGGCTTGGCGAGCCCGGGCTCCGCATCCTCGCAAAGGCGCGGGAGCAGACGGGCTTGCCCGTGGTCACCGAGGTCGTGTCGCCTCAGGATGTTGAGCTCGTGGGCGCATACGCGGACGCCCTCCAGATAGGCTCCAGGAACATGCACAACTATGTGCTCCTTCACGAAGTCGGACGCCAGCCGAAGCCCGTGGTTCTCAAGCGGGGGATGATGTCCTCGATCGACGAGTGGCTGATGGCTGCGGAGTACGTTCTATCGGCGGGGAACAACAACGTGATCCTGTGCGAGCGCGGCATACGTACTTTCGAGACGTCCACCAGGAATACCCTTGACCTCTCGGCGGTCGCTGTAGTGAAAAAGCTGAGCCATCTTCCTGTCATAGTAGACCCCAGCCACGCAACAGGACGCGCGGACATGGTCGTCCCCATGGCGATGGCTGCCGTGGCATGCGGAGCCGACGGGCTCATGGTCGAGGTACACGATGACCCTGCGTCGGCCCTCTCGGACGGGCCGCAGTCACTTACGCCAGACGCTTTCGCTTCCATGATGCGCAGTCTCAAGCCTGTGGCTGAAGCCGTTGGGCGCCGGATCGCCTTGCCCTCCGTATGTGAGGCTTCACCCGGGCGCGGGGCGGCGGGCAAACCCTGAATGGCGAGAGAACCCGAACGGCAAGGCTAATGCATTTGGACGATGGCCCCTCTCTGAAGGCAAGCGCGGAATCGTAGCGGGCTACCTAATCTTGCGACATCGGGGGATGATGCCAGTGGCCGCGCGAGGAATCACGAAATCCGGCAGCTCGCCGAGCGGGCGGGCGTCTCTCGGGTCGTCCGGGGGCGCGTGCGCCGCGGTCGAGTACAACAGCAGCGAGCCGCCGACTTCGAGAGAGACAATGGGATACGTGATCGGCGACGCGTCCTCGAATGACACGGGCGACCCGCGGAATCGACCAGGCGTCACAAAGACCAGGGCGTTTGTCATAGGTGTTGGCCTTGTAGGCGGCTCCATCGCAATGGCGCTTCGGGCATCGGGGCGCTACGAAGTGAACGGGTTCGATGTCAACCCCGTCTCTCTCCGTCGCGCCGTCGAGTGCGGCGCGCTGGATGGGGCCGCGGACTCTCTTGGCGGCGCCCGCGAAGCCGACATCGTTCTCGTGGCGACGCCGCTTCTCGCGATGCCACAAGTGTTCGCCGAGCTCGGTCGCTGTCTTAAGGATGGGGATGCGCGCCGGGCGCAAAGCCTGCCTGTGGTCACGGACGTTGGCAGCGCGAAATGTTACGTGCTTGCGCTCGCACGCGAGCATCTTGCCCCCGTCGTTCCGTTCGTGGGTGGTCATCCGATGGCTGGGAGCGAGACAAGCGGCGTGGATCATGCGTCGCCTGACATGGTAAGGGGCTGCCTCTACGTGCTCACTCCCGCTGAATGGACCAGCGAGGCCGCCGTGAGGGTGGTCGCGAGAGCCTGCGAGGCGGCTGGAAGCATCCCGAGCATCATGGACCCCGCTGACCACGACGCGATGGTGGCCGCCACCAGCCACCTACCGCTTATCATCGCGGCCTGCCTGGCTCGAGTCGTTGAGGAGCGCTCCGTAGGCCTGCCCTCCATCTGGGACCTGGCCGCGAGCGGCTTTCGCGATACGACCCGCCTTGCGTCGGGTGATCCCGAAATGGGCACAGGCATGCTCGTCGCAAATGCTGCCCGCATCCTCGACGCAATGGACGACTTCCAGCGCAAGTTCGACGAGGTGCGCGCGCTCGTCGCCGCAAGCGCGGACACGTCGCCCGCATCGTGCGTCGACATGGCAAGGCGCTTTCTGGCTGAAGCAAGAGCCAGCCGGCAGGCATGGCTCGAAAGGACACGCTTTCCCGCGATCTAGGTAGTCGCGACGGCCGCTTCCCGAGAGCGGACCGCGAGGTCTCAAGCAAGAAAGGAGCATTGGGCATGTCGATCCAGCTGGACCGCACTGACACGACACGATCGCAGCATGAAGAGCCAGCCGCGAGCGGGGAGTCGCGGCGGTTCGATCGCTCACCTGATGGCCAAATCGGGACTGGGCCATCACCGCGGGAGCTGCGCGTCGAGGGTGGAGATGTTGTCTTACGCGGCGCTTTCGAGCCCCCTGGGGACAAGTCGATCGCCCATCGCGCCGCCATGTTGGCCGCCGTTTGCGAAGGCACCTCGCGGGTGCGCAACTACCCTTCGGGCCTGGATTGCGCCTCCACGCTGAGATGCCTACGGTCGCTCGGTGTTGATGTGCGCCGCGAGGGTGATTCGCTCATCGTGTCCGGGCGAGGCCTCCGGGGTCTAGCGGAGCCCGCCGACGTCCTCGATGCAGGCAACTCAGGCACCACGATGAGGCTTCTCTCAGGCATCCTTGCGGGCCAGGACGGCCTCTTCGTTGTGACGGGGGACGAGTCCCTCAGGCGGCGGCCCATGGCAAGGATCGCGCGCCCGCTCCGCGCCATGGGCGCATGGGTGGATGGACGCGCCGGAGGCGGCCTTGCGCCGCTAGTCATAAGGGGCGCAGGAGACGCCGGTTTGCGTGCGCTCGAACATGTCTTGTCCGTCGCGAGCGCCCAGGTGAAATCGTGCATTCTCCTCGCGGGTCTTTACGCCGACGGCGAGACCACCGTGGTCGAGCCCGCAGAGTCCCGCGACCACACCGAGCGGCTGTTGCAGTTCGCAGGCGTGCCGGTTAGGGCGCGGCAAAGGCCGGGCGGCGCCGTCGGCAGCAGCGGGGACCGAGGCGGTCATCGCGGGCAGGGCCAGGGCCACGGTTCTGGGGCCCGGGAGGTCTCCGTCTGCGGCGGTCACCCTCCCCATCCGTTCGAGCTCGCCGTACCTGGCGACCCGTCGTCCGCGGCATTTCTCTTGGCCGCGGCGGCGGCATTGCCCGGGTCGAGCGTCACCGCGATGAGTGTCTGCGCGAACCCGACACGCCTCGGGTTCATCCGGGTTCTAGCCGAGATGGGCGCGTCGGTGACCCTCGAGCCGCTGGACCTTGGCGGGCCTGAGCCCGTCGCGCACATCCGGGTCGAGCATAGCGGCCGCCTCGTGGGAGCACACGTTCCACACTCCGCGGTCCCAAGTATGATCGATGAAATCCCGATCTTCGCCGTCCTGGCATGCGTTGCCAGCTCCCCGTCTTCCATCAGCGGCATCGCAGAGCTCAGGGTCAAGGAAACGGACAGGGTTGCCGCCGTGATCGGAGAGCTCTCGAAAATGGGCGCTCACATCACCGAGGACGAGGACTCGCTCCACATCCACCCTTCGCGCCTTCGTGGGGCGCGCGTCTCGGCTCGCGGCGACCACCGAATGGCAATGGCGCTCGCGGTTGCGGGGCTCTTGGCAAGCGGCACTACGGTCGTGGAGGGCTGGGAATCGGCACGCGTCTCATACCCGGGATTCCTTGACGCATTAGTCAGCCTGGGCGCGGGGGGTGCGGCGCGGGAAGACACGCCCGCGACCTGAGCAGGCCGCCAGGGGTCGCTACGAGACCGTCGAAATCCTCCGCGCCCGGTCGTCCAAGCGCCGGCAACCGTAGCGCTCTCGAAAAGGAGGCTTGACTCTTTTGAAGGACGTAGCTGACGTGGCAGTGGCGAACGTATCGGCGAACAGCAAGGTAGTAGTCCTTCTGGGCTGGCCCGCGCGGTCCAGTCTCTCACCGGCCATGCAGGAGGCGGGTTTCAGAGCCGTGGGGTTGGACTGGCGCTATGTACCGATCGACATTCCGCCCGGCCGCTTGGACATGGCACGCGCGGTCCTGGGGTCCCCATCGGTCGTCGGTGCGAACGTCACCATACCACATAAGGAGGCGGCCATCGCCCTGGTCGATGCCTTGACCCCCAGGGCACGTGCGGCCGGTGCGCTCAACACCATCGTCAAGCGCGAAGACCGCACCATGCTCGGCGACAACACCGACGGCGCGGGCCTCATCCGCGCTCTTGCGGCGAAGGGAGTGAGCCCGCAGGGCCGCAAAGTCGTGCTGTTCGGGGCGGGAGGCGCCGCGAGAGGCGTCGCCGCTGCGCTCGTTCAGGCGGGCGCCACTAGACTCGTCATATTCAACCGCAGCCTGGACCGGGCCGCCCGCGTGGCGGACATCGCGCTCGCGGCAAGCGGTGGGAAGCTCCGCGCCGAGGTTCGTCCGTGGTTTCGGGACTACGATGAGCCCAGCCTTCTTCTCGGCGCAATGGACGGGGCTGGGATCGTGGTGAACGCCACGCCCGTGACGAGCGCCCCAGGATCAAGCCCCGTGCCCAACGAGATCCTCCACATGCTCTCGCCGTGCCCGGACTGTGTTGTCTGCGACATGGTGTATAGACCCGCGATGACCGGCCTCCTCCGGCAAGGGGAGGCGCTTGGCCTTCGAGTCGTGTCGGGGCTTGAGATCCTCCTCCACCAGGGGATCCCGGCCTTTGAGGCGTGGACGGGGCACGCGGCTCCACGCGCGGTGATGGAGGCTGCGTTACAGGCGGCAGCCGCGGGCGCTGGAGGAGCTGCGGTCGCGGACGCAGCCGCAGCGGCGCGGACCGCAGCGGCGGACGCGGCCAGCCCGGGAGGTGAGCTGCTTGAGCGCAATTCGGTTCATGACGGGCGGTGAGTCACACGGTCCTTCGCTAACCGTGGTGCTGGACGGAGTGCCGGCGGGCCTTCGCGTCAGACCCGAGGACATCGAGCGCGACCTCGCGCGACGCCAGCAGGGCTATGGGCGCGGGAGGCGCATGAGGATCGAGCGCGACCGCGCGCGCGTCACGGCCGGTATCAGAGGTGGGCTAACCCTGGGCTCGCCCATCGTGATGGAGATCGCAAATCTGGATCACCCAAACTGGGTAGAGGTGATGAGCCCATTCGGCGACGTGCGCCGGGACCCGATCACCATGCCCCGGCCGGGTCACGCGGACCTCGCTGGCGCACTCAAGTTCGATCATGAGGACATGCGGAACGTGCTAGAGCGGGCGAGCGCGAGGGAGACCGCTGCGAGGGTGGCGGCCGGCGCTGTCGCAAGGTGCCTGCTCGCGGAGCTCGGCGTCACCATTGCTTCGCACGTCCTCTGTATCGGAGGGGAATGGGCACCGGCTCAGGAAAGCCTGCTTATGGGCGTGGCGGATTCAAGGATCCTCCATGCCATAGAATCGTCCCCCGTGCGGTGCGCGGACGACGCGGCGGCCGCCAGGATGATGCGCCGCATCGACCAGGCGGCGTCCGCAGGCGAGAGCGTGGGAGGGGTGTTCCAGGTCATCGCGTGGGGGCTTCCCCCTGGTCTCGGCACATACACCCAGTGGGACCTGCGTCTCGACGGACGACTGGCCCAGGCCGTGATGAGCATCCCAGGTGTCAAGGGCGTCGGGATCGGGGATGGTTTCCAGCTCGCGGAGCTGACGGGCAGGGCCGCCGCGGATGAGATGACTGCCTCGGGGTCCGGGATCCGCAGGCTTTCGAACCACGGTGGCGGCCTTGAGGGAGGCATGACGAACGGAATGCCGCTATGGCTCAATGCGGCGATGAAGCCCATAAACACGATGAGGGCACCACTGCGCTCGGTTGAGCTCGGCACGGGACGCGAGGGCCTGGCCCACTACGAGCGCGCCGACACGTGTGCCGTCCCCGCCTGTGCTGTAGTGGCCGAGGCTATGGTCGCGCTGGTCCTGGCGGACGCGTTTCTCTCGAAATTCGGTGGCGACAGCGTTGGTGAGGTGGCGGCCCGCGTCAAGGAGTATACGGAGAGAGTGGCGGCGAGGTGTTCCCAGGGCCAAGATGACGGACGCGGCCGCGGCATGTGACGCGGGACGTCAGTCAGTGAAAGGGAAACGGAGGCGAGGGTCCGGGTGAGATATGGGCGCGACTGGCATGGAAACATAATACTCACAGGGTTCATGGGTGTGGGCAAGTCCTCTGTGGGCGGACGCCTTGCCGCGATGCTTGGAATGGTCCACCTCGACACTGACGCCTTGATAGAGGCGGAAACACGGACCACGATCAGCGACATCTTCAACACGCGAGGAGAGGCGTGGTTCAGACGCATGGAGGCTCGCACGATAAGGCGGGCCTCGCGCCTGAACGGCACTGTCATCTCGATCGGCGGCGGGGCTCTCATGGACCAGCGCAATGTCGATGTCCTGAAGCGGGCAGGCATCCTGGTCTGGCTGCGCGCGACCCCTGAGAGCATCCTCGCCCGCCTGCACGCGCAAGGCGCGAGTTGCATTGCCGCCCGCCCGCTTCTTGCGGGAGGGGCGGGTCTCGACCGCGTGCGTTCTCTTATGGAGATGCGCGAGAAGGGGTACCGCCAGGCGGACCTTGTAGTGGACACCGACGGCAAGGGTCCTGACGAGATCGCCTGCGAGATCGCGCGCGAGATAGCCGCCAAGGACGCGGTCGCGGTCGCAGGGAAAGACCGGGGAGCACGAGGGTGGCGACCGCAGCTTACGGCCGCCTTCGCACACGAGAACGGCAACGTCGGCCCATCGTGCGCGTTCCGGCTCCAGGTCTCCGCGGGCGGATCGACTTATCAGTACCTTCTTGGACGCGGCATCATGGCCGCTCCCTGGGCGTACCCCCTGCTTAGGACGGGGCTTGCGGTGCAAAGCCGGCCCCGGTTGCAGGCCATGGCCGAGCCCATGGCCGAGCCCCCGTCCGAGGCCGGGGCGTGGGCCGAGGCCGAGGAGGGCGTGCCTTCCAAGGTGATCGTGGTGACCACGCCCATGCTACGCGTGATGTTCGGCCCACGGCTCGAGCAGGCATTCACCAGGAACGCCCCTCGCCGCGGCTCGTCGTCGCTTGTCTGGGCCATCGTCCCTGACGGTGAAAAGGCGAAGACAGTATCGACCTTGACGCGCCTCTATGAGGCGTGCGCGGCATCGGGCGCAGACCGCGATTCGGTGGTCGTAGCGCTCGGTGGCGGCACCGTAGGTGACGTGGCGGGATTCCTGGCCGCGACATACATGCGTGGGGTGAGGCTGGTGCAAATCCCCACCACGCTCCTGGCAATGGTGGATAGCTCGATAGGCGGAAAGACCGCCATAAACCTTCGGGCCGCAAAGAACCTGGTGGGCGCCTTCTGGCAGCCCGCGGCGGTCGTAGCCGACACCTGCGCCCTGGGGACCTTGCCCCTTCGCGAGCTCGCAAGCGGCCTCGCGGAAGTTGTGAAGGCTGCTGTCATCGGAGACCCGGACCTCTTCGAGACCTTGGAGCGTGTGGCCGGGACATCGGACTGCGACGGCGGTGGTCCACGCGCCGCGTTCCGTCTGCCAGGCGGCGACGGCGGCGGCCTTGCGCGGTCGTCGCGATTGCAGGCGCTGCGAGCAGCCGCCGAGCGAGACCCGGGTCTATGGCCGGACATCATTCGCAGGGCAGTCATGGTGAAAGCCTCGATTGTGGCGGCCGACGAGCGCGACGCGGGAGCCCGGATGCTCTTGAACCTTGGCCATACCCTCGGCCATGCCGTCGAACGTGCCGGGGGCTTCAGACGGTGGACTCACGGGGAGGCGGTGGCCATAGGCCTCGCCGCTGCGTGTCGTGCCTCGGTGCGCCTGGGCTACCTTCGCGAGGACACGGCAGAGAGAGTGATTCGTCTACTCGCGTCCCTGGGCTTGCCGACGTCTGTCCCACGCGGGGAGAACCGCTCCTTCCGGGAATCCGTGCTGGCGGCGATGGCTCTGGACAAGAAGGCGAGCGGCGGTAAGCTCCGGGTCGTGCTGCCGCTCGCCATAGGCAGGTGCTCGGTCTTCGAGGGCTCTGCGGCCGAAGCCCTGAGTGAGGCTGCAGGAATACCGTCATCTCTCGGGGAAGATGAGCCGCCGGTCACGGCGTCGCGCTAAGCGGAGGTGGGAAAGTGCTTCCGATTATTGGGATGGGTTGCCGGTGATTGCACGAGGGGTGTCAAAATCCGGCCACTGGCAGCGTCTCCGGGGGCGAGGAGCGAATAATGAAGAGGTTCTTCCATCACAAAGGTCGGGAGGGAACAGGCGTGACTGAGACTACTATCATGGTGATTCACGGGCCAAGTCTCGACCGGCTTGGCCTGCGGGAGCCCGAAGTGTACGGCGCTCAAACCCTCGCCAGCATCAATGCGCTCATAGAGGATGAGGCGCAGGCCCTCGGCGTGCGGGTGGAGATCCACCAGACGAACAGCGAAGGAGAGATCGCAAGCCTTGTGTGGGAGGCGGCGGACCGCTGCAAAGGCCTCATCATCAACCCGGCGGCGTACACACATTACAGCATCGCTATCCGCGACGCCATCGCAGGTAGTGGTGTTCCCACCATTGAGGTCCACCTGTCGAACATATACGCGCGCGAGGAATTCCGCCACCACTCGGCGATCGCGCCTGTGGCCCGGGGGCAGATCTCGGGGCTCGGCCCTCTCGGGTACACTCTGGCGCTCCGCGCGCTCGTGGCGATAATCCGAGGCGACGAAAGCCCGTCTCCACCCCCACGTCCCACCCGCGGGATCCAGTGAGGGCCCGAACATGGCGCCACAGGTCCTCGTCTCCTCTTTCGTCTCTTCGCGGCGCTAGAGTTGCCGGTGCTCGCACGACGGGGCGCCTGGGATCTGGCTATCTCGCGTGCCGGATTCAAACGAGAACGAGGCGCGGCGCCGCAAGCGCGCTGTCCCCGGAGGGCAGGGCTGCCGGGCCTGCCTGCGCAGAACTCCGTGCCAAAACCAAAAGCAGCGCGAACGTCTGGCGATGTACCTAGACCGCCTGGTCGTCCGCATAGGCCCCGGCGAACTGGCTGTTGTAGAGATCGGCGTAGAACCCCCTCTTCGCCAAGAGCTCCTCGTGGGTGCCGGTCTCGATGATGCTGCCGTTGTTCATCACCAAGATCAGCTCCGCGTTCCGGATGGTGGAGAGCCGGTGAGCGATGACAAAACTCGTCCGGCCTTTCATCAGCTCCGTCATGGCCTTCTGGATGTATATCTCGGTCCTCGTATCGACGCTGCTGGTCGCCTCATCGAGAATGAGGATCGGGGGATCCGCCAGGAACGCGCGAGCGATGGTCAGGAGCTGCTTCTCGCCCTGGGATATGTTGGAGGCCTCTTCGTTCAAGACGGTATTGTACCCGTCCGGAAGGGCCCTGATGAAATGGTCGGCTTGCGCAGCCTTGGCGGCACGCACGATCTCAGCGTCAGTCGCACCTTCGCGGCCGTATGCGATGTTATCCCTGATCGTGCCGTTGAAAAGCCACGTGTCCTGAAGGACCATGCCGAAGAGCTTGCGCAGCTCGGCGCGCTTCAGATCCCTGATGTCCACGCCGTCCACGGTTATCCGGCCGTCATCTATCTCATAAAAGCGCATGAGCAGGTTGACAAGGGTAGTCTTGCCCGCGCCGGTCGGGCCCACGATCGCAATGGTCTGGCCGGGCCTGACCGCGATGTTAAGGTTTTCGATGAGCGGGACGTCTTTCTTGTAGCTGAACCTGACGTTCTCGAACCTCACCTCACCACGTGGTGCCGGGATGGTCGCCACGGCGGCGGTGTCTGGAACCTCCTCGGCCTCATCGAGGACCTCGAACACGCGCTCGGCGGAAGCCACGGTCGACTGAAGGATGTTCACGATGTTGGCCGTTTGTCCTATGGGCATGGTGAACATCCTCTGGTACTGTATGAATGCCGTGATGTCCCCGAGCTCGATCCTGCGCCTCGTGACCATGATCCCTCCCACAACGCAGATCAGCACGTAGCCGATGTTGTTCATGAGGTTCATGAGAGGGAAGATGATCCCGGAGACGAACTGGGCTCGCCACGCCGCGCTGTACAAGCGCTCGTTGATCCGGTTGAACTGGTCGATGGCCTTTCTCTCATGACCGAACGCTTTGACTATCTTATGGCCTGTGTACATCTCCTCCACGTGGCCGTTGAGCAACCCGAGCTCCATCTGCTGCGCCGCGAAGTTCTTCTGCGAAAGCCTCGCGATCGTGGCGGTCACGAAGAACGAAAGCGGCAACGTCAGGAGGCATATCAGCGTCAGGAGCCAGCTGATGGTGAACATCATGACGATTGCGCCGACGATTCCCACGAGCGAGGTGATGAGCTGCCCCAGGCTCTGCTGCAACGTCATGCTGATGTTGTCGATGTCATTGGTCATCCGGCTCATGATCTCGCCGTGCGTTTGCCCGTCGAAAAACCTCAGCGGCAGGCGCGCAAGCTTGTCGTTCATGTCACGGCGCATGTCACAAACGGTCCTCTGGGCGACTCCCGCCATGGTGTATTGCGTCACGTAGTTGAGGAAGGCGCTCGCCACATACAGACCCGCCAGCGACAGGACGACGTGCCCGATATAGGGGAAGTCCACGCTCGCCGGAAAGCCCATGAGCTTCATTCCGAACGTCCGTCCCAGGCTGGTAATGGCCCGCCCCATGACCTTCGGGCTGATGACGTTGAGCGCGGTGCTACCGATGGCAGCCACGAACACGACCAAAAGCCGCGGCCACATGGGCTTGAGGTAGATCACCAGCCTTTTCAGGGTACCCTTGAAGTCTTTTGGCTTTTCCACCGGCCGTCCAAAGCCGTGCCCACCGCCGCCGAAGCCACCCCTGCCCGGCCTGAAACCGCCAGGGAAGCCACGGGGCGCCGCAGGCCGCGAAGGCGATGCCGAGCTGGCCCAAGCCCTCTTCACGGCGCCACTTGTCGCGCTGTCTCTATTCACATTCATGCCCTCTCCACTCATGATATCCCTTCTCACGATGTGCCTCCCACTCATGCGCCCGTGCGAGCCGCGCCAGCCTCTCGCGCCCCGGCGCGGCGCCCGCCCCCCGCCCCAGCACGCCGGCGCGGGCCGCAGCGCCGGCCGCAACCGCCGGGCCCATCCTATCGCCCTCACGCGGTCTGTTCCTCGGGAAGCTGTGACGAGACGATCTCGCGGTAAACGTCGCAAGTCTTGAGCAGGTCCCTATGAGTGCCGATTCCGACGACCCTGCCCCGGTCCAAGACCACTATCCGGTCGGCGTCCATGACCGTGCTGACTCGCTGGGCTACGATCAAGACCGTGCTGCCCGCAGTCTCCTTCTTCAGCGCGGCCCGCAACCTGGCATCGGTCTTGAAATCAAGCGCCGAGAAACTGTCGTCGAACACGTAGATCTCCGGCCTTCTCACGAGCGCGCGGGCTATCGCCAGCCTCTGCCTCTGCCCGCCGGAAAGATTGGTGCCGCCCTGGGCCACCTCCGAATCGAACCCGTCCTTCATGTCGGAGATGAATTCCAAAGCCTGGGCGACTTCGGCCGCGCGCCTTACTTCCTCGTCAGTAGCGTCTTCCTTCCCGTACCTGATGTTGTCGGCAACCGTGCCCGAGAAGAGCACGGCCTTCTGGGGCACGAAACCGATCTTCGCCCTCAGCTCCTCCTGGGTCATCTCGCGCACGTCCACCCCGTCTATGAGCACGCTGCCCTCAGTAACGTCGTAGAACCTGGGAATGAGGTTTACGAGCGTCGACTTGCCCGAGCCGGTGCCGCCGATGATCGCTACCACTTCGCCGGGACGGGCGCAGAACGAAACGTTCTTGAGCACCGGTTCCTCCGCTCCGGGGTAGTTGAACGTCACGTCCCGGAACTCGAGATGCCCTCTCATGCCGTTCGTCTTTCTGGGTGACGGCGGATCGTTGATCTCGGGCTGGATTGCTAGCACCTCGTTGATCCTGTCGGCCGAGGCTTGAGCCCGGGGGATCATTATGAACAGCATCGACGCCATCAGGAGGGACATCATGATCTGCATGGCGTACTGGAAGAACGCCATCATGTTGCCGACCTCGAGAGTCCCGCGGTCTACGCGGATGGCACCGAACCAGATGATCGCGACGATGGTGGAGTTCATGATGAGCATCATGAGGGGCATCATAAGGGCCATCAGCCTGTTGACCCTGATGGATGTCTCGGTTAGGTCGAGGTTAGCCTCATGGAACCGAGCCCTCTCGTAGTCTGTGCGGTTGAAGGCACGGATCACCCTGATGCCCTCGAGGTTTTCGCGCACGATCAGGTTTATGCGGTCGATCTTCTTCTGGATCATCCTGAAGAGCGGAAGTCCTTTACGTGCGACGAAAACAACTATGGCCGCGATTATGGGCAGGACCACCGCCAGGATCCACGTCAGCCCCCTGTCCTTCGACAATGCCATGATGATGCCGCCCACACACATGATGGGCGCGCTGATCATCATCCGCATCATGACCATGATGACCATCTGCAGCTGGGTGACGTCATTGGTGTTCCTGGTAATAAGCGACGGCGTGCCGATCTTGTCGAACTCACGAAGCGAGAACTTCTCCACATGCTCGAAGATCCTGGCCCGCAGTATCTTGCCGAAACCCATCGCCGTGCGGGCGGACAGGAAGGCCGCACAAATGGAACAGGCCGTCCCACCTAAGGCGACGAGAAGCATTAGCCTGCCCACCCTCCAAATGTAGGCGACGTCGCCCCTCATGATCCCGGTGTTCACGATATCCGACATCAACGTCGGAAGGTACAGCTCAGAAAGCGTTTGAAGGAACACGAGACCGAGCACGAGCGTGATCTCGATCCGATACGGCTTTAGGAATCTAAACAGCTTGAACATAACCCACCGTGCCTCTTCGCAGCTTCACTGCGGCTTCATTTCGCGGTTTCGCGCCCTCGACCCCGCGGCTTCGCGCCTTCGGTCGATCGTCGCGGCTCGGGCCCTCACCTTGCGACCTCTTCGGACTTTGCGGCCTCTTCGCTCTTCAGTAAGGATCGCTCCCAGGTGCTCCCCCAGACTCTCTTTCAGGAGGACCGGTAAGGCGCGCGCTGCCAGCACCATTCTGCTTGCGGTCCTGATCATTGTGCCCAGCCGACATCCGAAACACCTTCTCGAGCACGTTCACGCGCTCGCTCAGCTTCGCCAAGAGGCTGCTCACCGCGTCGGCCTTGATCATCACCAGGCCATGGCCGTCAAAGCCGCCGCCCAGCACCAACATCTTGTCACCGGGCTTGATCCCATGGGCCTCTCTGGCCTGTTGGGGGATGACCACCTGCCCGCGTTCGCCCACGGTTACAGCGCCGTAGAATACTGGCTCGTGCTTTGCCATGACCTGCTTTCCCCTCCCCGAGTGTTGATTGCATTGCCCAACTGGCTCTCTCCGCACGGCCACACAGTCGTGTGCGGCCTCGATCATATATACACGAGCAGTATGATAGCACGTACTTAGGAACATGACAAGAGGCGACCAGCACGTTTTGACAGCTACGACGCAGGCCGCCTTTGAAGCAGCCTTCACAGGCCTTCACGGTCGTCGTCGGTCTGCTCTGCGGTTGTGTTACGTTGGGCGGTCGGCTGAGGGGTTCCTCCTTCACCTCCAATGGGATTAGGCCCCCAGCGCAGGCGTACGGAACCAGGGGGCGTCCGTGGAGCTAGGAGCCAGCGGAACCAAAGGGATAACGCACTGCGATAAAGGATATGGAGGCGAGCTCCTTTAGTCGCTATCCCGCGGTCAGAAGGAAAGAGGCCGACCGGTGTAGAACGGGCCGTTGTGTAGTCCCGTTTGTGCCTAGGAGACGAGCATGGCCAACAGACTTGGCGCCCCACTGGTGGGACTGTTAATCTGTAAAACGCTGTATCTAGAAACGAGGCGATCAATCTTGGCTAGGCGCGAAGGATGTTCTCTGGTCTACGAGGTGGCAAATGAGTTCCGTATCCGATGCCTCGAGCAAGACGGCAGCCTTTTGTGGGACCGTCCTAGTGTATGGACTATCGACAACCTTAAGCTTATACAGACTCATTTCCTTGACGCCCCAGACACGACGACCGGCCTCGACTTTTGGAGCAAACTCAAACAGCAATTCCAGGGTCTACCTGCGGAATGCTTCATGATACTGTCAGATGCTCTTGTGGTGTACTCTCTACCTTCGATGACGATGACCACAAACACGAAGATGTCATTTCTCGAACGGGTCCATGAAATCGGGGGTCCCGAGCCACCCGAATTGAACGAGAGGATAGTCCAAGCCTTTGGGCAGGGACTCACCCACACGACGCTTCGGTATCATGCAAAGTACATGGAACTATGGTTGCTAGTCCGGTTCGCGCTGCATCTGAAGGAGAAGGCCGCGCAGGGCGTTTTGGCCGATCCATGGGATACGGCCCGGTTCCTTGATGAGTGCCTGTACAGCTTCAGACCGGTCGACCGAGCGTATGAAATGCGTCACGCCCTTTTACACTTGCTCTTTCCGGATGTGTTCGAAAGCGTGATAAGCACGAGGCACAAGACACAGATCGCCAGCACGTTCTTGACCTCTTCTGAAGTCGAGGCTACCGAGAAGGAGCTTTCAGCGGAGGGACACTCGCCGATAGTACTCGATCACTTGCTCCTGAAGGTCCGAGAAAGGCTGCAATCGCAACACCCAGGTTCCGTTGTGGATTTCTATTCTCCGGAACTCGAGAGACAATGGAGGAAAGAACAGAGGGAGCCTGAAGGACCTGAAAATGGCATGAGCGACCCATTCTCAACCATTTTCGCTGACCGGGAAGAGGCACTCTGGGCGTTCGAAGTCATGAGTCGCGTCATAAAAGGTCTCGGTTTGGGTAGTACCGATGATCCCAGGCTGGTCATATCGCTTGCCCGAGGCGGTAAGGCGCTTCATTTGATCTTCTGCAACTGGCTCGTCCTCGGGTTCAACGCTCCCGCCTACGAGCCAAAGAGGTTCGAGGTGCTCCTCCTTGAGAACACGGCAACATCCTTGATCCACCGAAAAGAGATATTCACCTTCAAACAGAAGGACGATGAACCGAAGCTCAATTGCTACGCTATCTCAACCGAAGAAGCACAGGAATTGGGAGACCAGCTGGTTCGCGGTATTGAGGAGGCATTGCCCAGCCTGCTCCGTCGGTTTTCCTCCTATCAGTTCTCCCCGTACAAGAGATTCCACGTTAGAGCCTTGCACCAAGCGGCCCTGAATCCCGTTTACCGTGTCAGGATTCTGAAGGACGGCCTCCAGAACCCACCTCCACCGTTGTCGCCTAACTACTGGGTATTCCAGGTCGACCCAAGCCTGCACAAGGTGATCGACTCATTGCGTGATGGAAAACTGAAGACCATGCCCATCATGGCGCGTGAGGAAGACATAAGAAAAGGAGACAAGGCCATCCTCTGGGTCAAGGGCGCCGGAGGAGGATGCTATGCCTTGATCACGGTCTCTTCAGACCCTTACCTCGGTTATGCCGATGAAGAAGTCTCCGGTTGTCACGTGCGCCCCGATGGCACATTCGAAGAGACGTTCGAAGAGACGGTAGGATGCGAGGTGTCAGTGGACCTCCTTCTCGCCGATAAGCCCATATCCCGGGATCAAGTGGTGGAGAACCCTGTGCTAAGAGAACTGCCGATCGACTCCGAAGAACCAGTCCGCCCCGTAACCACTGAGCAATATGAGGAGATGTTGAGACTCGCGAGCGGCGTAGCTCTGCCCGGCAGATCCCAGACAGCCTCCACGAACCCGGAATACTCCCTCACTCAAATGTCAGCGGAAACCGGTTTTGCCGAGGAAGAGCTCGCAAGGTGGGTGCGGGCAATCGATAGGAAGGGTCAGGCAGTCTTCTACGGGCCGCCCGGCACCGGAAAGACATTCATTGCCACGAGACTGGCCAGACATCTCATTGGAGGCAGCGATGGGTTTACCGAGATCGTTCAGTTCCACCCTGCCTACACATACGAAGACTTCATCCAGGGGATAAGGGTGAAGACTCTGCAAGACGGAAGGCTTTCCTACCCCATGGAACCAGGGCGGTTCCTGCAGTTCTGCACCCGGGCCAGGCGTCGGACCGGCCGTTGCGTCCTTGTAATCGATGAGATCAATAGGGCGAATCTCTCTCGAGTGTTTGGCGAATTAATGTATCTGCTCGAATACCGTGACCGCGAGATTCCACTTGCCGGGGACGGCCGGCTATTCAGTATTCCGGCCAATGTGCGGATCATCGGGACAATGAACACAGCTGACCGTTCCATCGCGTTGGTGGACCACGCCCTCAGACGGCGCTTTGCTTTCATCCAGTTGCGCCCAAAGCTCGAGATTCTACGGAGGCACCATGCCCGGACAGGGTTCCCCATAGAGAACCTCATCCGGGTCCTTTCAAGGCTAAACGCGCAAATCGGTGATCCCAACTTCGAGGTTGGCATCTCCTTCTTCATGGGGGAGAATCTCGACCTGCACTCGGATTTGCAAAGCATCTGGCAGATGGAAATCGAGCCGTACCTCGAAGAGTATTTCTTCGACCAGCCTAGTATAGTCAATGAATTTCGCTGGACGAAGGTGAAAGGCGAGATCTTTCCGTGAGGCCGGTGAGATGGATTGAATTGAAGGAGTATGTTCCTCGAGAGCTAGACTATGACGAGATGTCCTTCTCTGAGGGAGAGTCTCTTTGGCGGCACTATGGGACTCAGGTGAATGTGGATTTCCCGACACCGAAGACTGACAACCGGTGGCGCTTGACCTCCCAAGGATGGGTAGGTTTCATCCCCCTGACGAGCGATCTGGGCATCCATCTTGTCCCGAAGGTGCCCGTGGCAAACCTCTTCTACATGCTCGAATACGCATACGACCTCAAGGGTCTTCGCTTTCTCGAAAACACCGTCCATTGCCGTACTTTACAGGAGTTCTACAATTCTCTGGCAAAGACTCTCGCCCTCAGAATCCTGAACCGCGAAAGGAAAGGCCTTTACCGATCGTACCGGGACGAGCATGAGGTTCTGAAATACCTGAGGGGACGCATAGACCTCGCGAGACACGTGACAAGACCCTGGTCGATCGCGTTTGATTGTGAGTTTCAGGATCACCTGGCCGATATCGAAGATAACAGGATCCTTGCGTGGTCACTCCATCTCATAGCCCGTAACCAGCTGTGCTCAGAGGAGGTTGCCAGGATCTGCCGCATAGCCTATCGAAGGATCCGCGCATCTGTAGGTCTCCAGCCCTTTAAGGGACGAGACTGCATCGGACGAACGTACAATCGGCTCAACCAGGACTACCAACCTCTTCACTCGCTGTGCAGGTTTTTCCTTGATCACAGCGGCCCCAGCGCCCTCGCGGGAGCGGAGTACCAGATGCTCCCATTCCTCATCAACATGCCGAGGTTGTTCGAGCTTTTCGTGGCCAATTGGCTGAAAGCGCGCCTGCCTCCTGAGTTCAAGGTCCAGCCCCAGGAACAAGTGGTTGTAGGTACTTCCGGCGAGCTGGTCTTTAGAATGGACCTCGTGCTATACGACCTTGAGCGTGGAGGCGTTTGCTGCATCCTGGACACCAAGTACAAGGTTTCTGACACCCCGTCGACTCAGGACATAGCGCAGCTATTTACCTACGAATTGGCAAGAGAGTGCGACCGCGCGGTCCTGGTCTACCCCACGGCTTCCATCAAGCCTTTCGAGGACTCGATTCAGAACAAGCGGGTCAAGTCGATGGCATTCGCTCTCGAAGGCGAAGATATGAGAGAATCAGGCGAAGGTTTTCTCACACAGCTTCTCTCGTGGGTCAAGGATGGATCAGGATGATTGTCGCTGACATAGTAGAAAGCAAGGAACCCTTGGCGATGTTCCGGATACTCCTCTCACACGGTCATGATCGGCGCAGCTCGCCCCGGATTACGGCACACACCCGGTGGCCGCTGCCCGCGTTGGCGAGGCGCGCTGGCACCGGGTGTGTGCTTGCGGCCCGCAGGTCGCACCCCTGGGTGCGGCCTACTGAACGGACATGGCTATCGGGCCCGCCCACCAGGATCAGCCGATCAGCCGTTCGTTGGGCTCGCCCATCAGGCCCAGTCACTGGGTCTAGTACCACACTTCCTTCAAGACGCGCAGGATGTTCAGCCCGAGCACTTTCTGAATGTCCTCGGTGGAGTAGTCGTGCTTAACGAGCCAGCGCAAGGGGTTCTTCGAAGCCTCGGTGGGGTTCTCCATGCCCTTCACGTACTCCACCTCGTCAAAGTGCTTCACGCCCTGTGTGCCCTTGGTTGAGAGGTGGGCTGCATAGGCGTGATGCAGGCCTACATGGTCGCCGTACAAAGTGTCCGGCCCAAACGCCACGTGGTCGATGCCAACGAGGTCTTTCACGTATTCGAAGTGCTCCATGTACGACTCGATGGTGTGCGTCCTGTTCTTCTCCGTGAGCGTCGTATGGGGCGCCGCCTCGATGCCGATGACGCCTCCCTTGTCAGCACAGGCCTTCAGCACGTCGTCGGGGAACAGCCTCTTGCTCTCCCACAACGCCCGCGCGCCCACGTGCGTGAGGAATATGGGCTTCTTGCTCGTCTTGATGACGTCCAGAGTGGTCTTCACGCCGCAGTGGGAGCAGTCGATGGCCATGCCGATCTTGTTCATCCTCTCGACCACTTGCCGCCCGAACTGGGTCAGGCCGCCGTCGTTGTCCTCGCGCAGCCCGGAGCCCAGCGCATTCGACTCGCTGTACGTGATCCCCATGAGCCGGACGCCGAACCCGTAGAGGATGTCCACCCGGTCGACCTCGTTCTCAAGCATCGCCGCGCCCTCGATGGCGGGCACCAGCGCGATCTTGCCCTCGGCGTGCGCGCGGTAGATGTCATCCACCCGCTCGCAGCGGATGATGAAGTCCTGGTGAGCGATGTCGGAGAGCCTCATCCCGAGGTCGTAAAGCACGTCGCGCCACTTCCAACCGGCTTTGGAGGTGATGGTGCATGTCCCGTCCATCATGTTATCGAACACGCAGTCAAGATAGGACTGGGACAGCCCCTCGTACGCTGTCCGCTCCCTGCCCTCACGGGCGTACTCGAAGAGGTCACGCTCAAGGTCTTCTGGGAAGGCCACGGGGTGATCGTGAAGGGATATGATGATTGAGTCACGCGCTATCTCCTCCACGCGCCTCTCCTGCTCAGGAGTGAGAGGAACGAGGTACTCCGGGACGCGCCCGATCTCCTTACACAGGACGAAGTCTCTGTAGTCCACCCCAGGTTCGAGGTACTGGTACGCCTTGTAGCCGTTGTACCGCTTGTTCAAACCCATGCCGCATTCCTCCTTCTTCATATTGCTGCTTTCAACCTCGACCGTCGGGTCCATTCGAACGACGCGCGCCGCGAGCGCGCCGTCCCCGGAGGGCAACACCGATAGCCCTAGGCGGGGCCCCTCCGCCGGAAAGTAGCGTGAACTTTCTGCGACATACTCAGATGTCTATGATGAGGTGTTCGATGTCGCGCGGATAGGACGTAAGCCTCTCCGGACCCGCCTCCGTGATGAGCACCGTGTCCGAAACGCGGTACCCGCCGCCGCCGGGCACGTATATCCCTGGCTCGCTCGACACGACCATCCCCGGTCTCAGGATGGTGCCGTCGCCGTCCTCGATCCACGGCGCCTCATGGTTGGAGATGCCTATTCCGTGTCCCTGCCGATGTTTCACATACTCCCATAGGCCCGCCCGGCGGAGCACATCAAGACAGACCTTGTTGGCGTCCTTACACGGGCGGCCCGGCTTGAGAGCCATCGTGCCGGTCTCCTGTGCCTCCCTCACCGCCTCGTACATCCTCCTTTGCTCGGCGGACGGGCTGCCCACGAAGACGGTCCTTTCGCTCTCGGCGTTGTACCCGCCCACGATGCACCCGAAGCTGAGTATCAGGTTCTCGCCGCGCTTTATCCGGCGCTTGCTCGGAAGCCCGTGCGGAAACGCGGATCGCTCGCCCGAACACACCAGCCCACCAGCGATGCCTGAGACGTAGACTATGGGGTCCAACTCGTCAAGCATCCTGTCGACTGTCCTCCTGACCACCTCTTCGAGGATCTCTATCTCCGAAACGAGCCCCCGCTCCTTGACGACCCGCACCCCTTCCTCCACCATGAAGTCGGAATACAGGGCCGCCTTGCGGATAAGTTGGATCTCCTCCTCGTCCTTCACCAGGCGCATGCCGGCGATGATATCCCCGGCTTCCCTCCAGTCAACGCCGGGCAGCGCCGCGCATAGCGCCTCTTTATAGCCCACAGGAATGTTGCCTTCGTACGCCAGCCGCTTGTTGCCGTAGCCCAAGTCTGCAAGACGGCCGCACATCCACGCCAACGGGTCGACAACGCCCGGGTACTCGAAGTAAGTCTCGATGTTGGAGTCCCAGATCTCGCGTATCTGGTCCTCCTCGAGCTTCGGTATGAAGAACCTGGGGCTGTCCTCTTCGGTGCCTATGAAGACCCCGATGGGCCGCTCCGTCGGAAAGTGAAAGAGACCCGTGAGATACCAGATGCTCAGGTGGTTCAGGATGAATAAACCATCCAGGCACCTATCCGCCAGCTCCTGCCTGCATCGCGCTATCTTGCGGAGATAGAAAGGTCTCGTCAGCCTCATTGCGTCGTCACCTCCTCTCGAATGACATCACAGACGAGCTCGGGCGGCCCTGGGTGACCCGCATCCTAACGCGTGACGGGTCGCCCCGGAAGCGCGTCGAGCTGCCGGCCCTCTGCCATGACGATCGTGCCGTTCACGATCACGTAATCCATGCCGGTCGCCCGCGTGTAAGGGTTCGAGTAGTCGATCTCGTCCGCGGCCGGGTAAGCAAAGGCATCCGGGTCGAAGACTATCACGTCCGCGGCCTTGCCCTCTTCCAGGACGCCCCGGTCTCTTATGCGGAATTGCTTCGCGGGGAAGGAGGTCATCCGCCGGATGACCTCTTCGAGCCGCACGCCCGCGCGCCGGGCCTGCCTCATAAAGGTGACGTTGCATCCGGGCCGCATGAGCTCGTACCATCCTTGGGGATCCCAGTCCTCGACCATCAGGATATCGGTGCCAGGCGAAAGCCATGGATACCGGATGACCTCGTCCGGCGGGAAGTCCGGCGCGGCGTCCTGTCTATCTTTGCCGAACCAGAAAGTGACTTCCCTCCCCTTCTCCAGCAGGAGATCGAAGATGAGGTCCGGCGGGCTCACCGAACGCGCGCTCGCGACATCCGCCACGGTCCTTCCTTCCAGCGAGGCGTCGCCCGTGTTCACGATATATACCTCCGCGGGATCGTGCGTGAAGAAAGGCTCCTGATGCACGAAGAGCCTGCGACCCTCCGGCGTCCGCATGGCGTCCAGCACCCCGTCGACGCCCACGTCGAAGTACTCAGGAGACATCGTCATGATGAACTGGACGAGGCGGTCGCCGCGAACGAGATGCCCTGTGCTCCTCGGGATCGTGTCGGCCGCCACGTCCTGTCCTTCGGCGACGGCGTCCGCGATAAGCCTGTATGCCCCGGGCGCCCCCATGTGAAGGTGCGAAACCTGGACCCTCGCGCCTGAACGCCTGCCGATCTCGATGGCTTCCGCGGTCGCAGCCTCGATCCCGAGCTGATATCGAATATGGGAGGCGTAGGTGGCGTCGTATTCCGCCAGCACTTCTGCGAGCTCGACTATCTCGTCCGTGTCCGCGTACTTACTGGGAATATACGCCAGCCCCGTGGACATACCGAGCGCACCCTGTTCGAGGCCCTCCCTTACGAGCCTCTTGAGCTCCTTGCGCTCGTCTTCGTTCGGCGGCCTGTTGATGGCCCCGCCCATGACCGCCCAGCGCAAAGTGCCGTGTCCTAGCAAGAACCCGTGGTTTATGGCAGTGCCGCCGGCTGCCGCGAGCCCGGCGATATACTCAGAGAATGAGTTCCATCGGAAGGGCGTGGGGGTTTCCCGGAACCTCTGTGTGATGAGGCCGTTTCTGTATTGGTATTCCAGCACGCGGTCGGTACCGTACGGGGTGACTGAATGGCCGCAGTTCCCGTTTACAGCGGTGGTGATGCCCTGGGCCACATACGCCTCGGTGCGCGGCTGGTGCAGGATCAGGAGCTCGAGGTGGGCGTGGGGATCCACAAAGCCCGGGCAGACCACCTTGCCTCCCGCGTCGATGACGGTCTTTGCCTCTGCAATGCCCGCTGCTCCTCTGGCGACGAATGCTATCTTGTCGCCCTTGATGCCGACCGCTCCCATGAAAGCGTCTTTCCCTGTCCCGTCTATCACCCTGGCGTTGGTGACGAGGATGTCTAGGGCTTGCAAAACACCTTACCTCCTCTTCAAACGTGGATTGAGGATCTCGTTGATCGCCATGCCGAGGAAGTTCGCCGACATGACCAAGAGCATTATCGCAAGGCTAGGGAAGAGAGTGTGCCACCATGCAGTGGCGAACGCGCCGCTGCGGTGCGCGTTTTCGAGAATCCGCCCCCAGCTCCACTGGGTGGGATCGCCCAGCCCGAGGAAGCTGAGGCCCGCCTCGGATATCACGGCCGTGGCGATGGTGAGCACCATATTCACCATAATCGGCGGGAACACGTTCGGCAGGAGATGTTTCAGCAGAATACGCGCGTCGGTGGCGCCCATCGCCCTTGCAGCCTCCGTAAACTGCTGCTCGGCCACGGAGAGCGCTTGTGCCCGGACTACGCGCGCCGTAGACGGCCAGCTAAAGAAGCCGATCACGAGTATGATGTTCGTCAGGCTCGGCCCGAGCACGGCTCCCAGGAGTATCATCAAGGGGAGCACAGGCAGGCTCAGGAAGATGTCGATCACGCTGGTAGCGAAGGCGTCCACGCGCCCTCGGTAAAACCCGGCAAATAGCCCGACGGGGACGCCGATGGCGAGCGAAAGCATGGTCGCGGCGACCCCCACGAGCATCGATACTCTCGTTCCCCAAATCACCTGCGCCAGTATGTCGAGGCCCATGTCGTCTGTGCCGAAGGGATGGAGCCTGCTCGGAGGCAGGCTCATCTCATCCAGGTTCCCGTATCCCGACGGGTAAGGCGCCAGGGCCGGCGCAAAGATGGCCACCAAAGTCATCAATGCGAGAACCGTCAGGCCAATCGCGCCCAACGGGTTCGAAATGAGCCGCCTCATAACGCCCGGCGCGTGAGCGCGGGCCCCGTTCTCGCGGGCATCGACGCAAGCTGCATCAACGTTTGCATCTGCATCTGCTGCTGCGGACATTGCCTTCACCTCGCTCATGCGTCAAGGCCCCTCATGCCTCGAACCTGACCTTGGGGTCTAGATAGGCGTAGGCGAGGTCCGTGAGAATGTTCGCCAGGATGACCGTAAAGGCAAGGATTATGAACGTGCCCTGCAACACGGGATAATCGTGCTGCGTGACAGATTCGTAAATGAGCCTCCCTACCCCCGGATAGGCGAAGACAGACTCCGTCAGCACCGCGCCACCAACCATGGACCCGAGCTGAAGACCTATCATCGTAACCGTCGGCAAGAACGCGTTTCGCAGGGCGTGCCTGAATATCACTCGGTTCTCGGGCACCCCTTTCGCCCTTGCGGTTCGGACGAAGTCTTCCCTCAGCGTCTCGACCATCCCCGTTCTAAGAAAGAGAACGTAGCTCGCGAGGTTGATTATGGTGAGCGTGGTCACGGGCAACACCAGGTGCCTCGCCACGCTGGACACGGCCTCCCATCCCGTGACCCCTATGTCGCACGCGCCCCCTATGGGAAACCACGGAAGCGTGTACCCCAAGAGGTAAAGCAGGGTGATCCCGAGCCACGGAACGAAGATCGAGTGTCCCGCGATGGCGAAGGCGTTGATGACGCGGTCGCAGGCCCCTCCACGCTTGACAGCAGCTACCACCCCGAGCGGCACCCCAATGAGAATGGTCAGGATGAAGCTCGTGCCCATGAGGAGGAGGGTCCAAGGAAGCCTCGACCAAATGACAGCCGCGACGGGCGTAAGCGAGCGGAACGACACCCCGAGGTTGCCCTTGAGTAATTGCCCCACATATGTCAGGTACTGGACCCACAGCGGCTTGTCCAAGCCGAAGTCGTGTAGTATCTGCTGGCGTATCTCCTCGGTCATCCTGGGATCCATGAGCATCGTGGCTGGATCTCCGGGCATGACCCTCACTATGATGAACGTCAAGGTTACCGAGACCGCGACCGTTAGAAGACCGCGCAGGACGCGCTTTAGCATGTATCGGCTCATCGGCATTCCCTCCGGTGGAGGATAACGGGTGGACCAACGAAGCCACCAAACCGTGGACTCAGGCTGTCCCCATCGGAAGTCTCGTCCCGGCCAGACACGACGCCTGAGTCCACGGCTATAGGCTCCTGGTGCAGTTTTCGAGGTAGTCCGTCGCGCGCACCGTCAGCAACCATCAACAATCAGCAGGTCGCGTGCATCGCCGATCGCCACCGCGGGCGCCCCCGGTCACGAGCCTTCGGAGGCGAAGGCCGTGGGCCACGCCACTAGCTGGCAGTGGCGAGCGGCGAGCGAGCAGCGAGCGTTGTGCGTTATGCGGCAGTTGACCGTGCAGCGCATGCCCTCCTAGTTCGCCAGATGGACCACCGACAGCGACTGAGGATCGACGAGCCCTCGCAGATCGCTCGGGAACAGGCGGTAACCCGTGAACCGGTCACGATACCCAAAGTAGTACTGCTCCACATACAAGGTGACCTCTGGAACTAGCTCGTGCAAGCGTTCTTGAATCTTGAACACCCTGTCACGCGCCAGATTGACATCCCCGGTCTTCCTCGCTTCATCGAGCAGCTTGTCGAGCGTGGGATCGTTGGGACCGGACTCGTTGATTCCTCCCTGGCCATAAGTATCAGAGTGGTACAGCAGGTAGAGGTAGTCGGCGGGCTCGTCCATGATGCCCCAGCGGCCCAGCATGAGGTCGAAGGCCAGCTCTTTCCTCTTCGCCAGGTACGCGTTGCGCTCCATGCCATCGGGCACGACCTCTATCCCGATCTTCGCAAGGTCGTCCTTGAGTATCTGCATTACCTTGGGTTGCTGAGCATGTCCGGAATCGTAAAGGATCCGTACTCTGAGCTTTCCGCCGCCTTTGGAAGCCGGGACCTCCCTGACCCCGTCGCCATTCGTGTCTTTGTACCCAGCCGCGTCCAGAATCCGTTTTGCCTGGTTGAGATCGTACGCGTAGTCCTTAACGTTGGGGTTGTGCCAGAAGTCGAGGACCGGGGACACGGCCGTTGCGATAGGAAGCCCGTTTCCCGCGAGGACCATCTTGTTGATTATGTCCTTGTTCACCGCATAGGCTATCGCCTTACGCACCTGCACGTCTGCCAGGAACGCGGCCTGCTTCGAGTGCAGGTTGAAGATCATGTATGCATACCCGAGGCTCGGGCCTGACACGACATTGATGCCCTTCGTCCTCTTGAGGTCGGGCACGGACGCGGGCGGTATGGACTCTGCGGACAGGTCCACTTCTCCTTTCTTTAACGCCAAGATCAAGGTGTTGATGTCGGGATAGATTTTGAAGATGACCTTGTCAACAAGCGGCGGGCCAGACTGGACAAAGAACCCTTGCTTCACCGGCGCGAGCTCGTAGTACTGGCCACGCTGGTATTTCACAAGCGCGAAGGGGCCTGCACCTATGGGGTTATCGTTTGCGAACTGCTTCGGGTCCTGAACCTTTGCCCAGATGTGCTTGGGCACGACTCGGAGCCAGAAGCCCGCGCTCGGCGCAAAGCTCACGCTCGGCTCCTTCAGATAGAATTGCACGGTGTGCGCGTCTGGGGTGACGATCTTCTCCACAGAGGAGAACAGCGAGGCGTTGAAACCTATGTTGTACTTTACCGTGATGTCGACCGTGTACTTCACATCCTCGGAAGTGATCGGCGTGCCGTCCTGCCACTTCGCATCCTCTCTCAGCTTGAACCACGCCACGCGGCCGCCGTCGGAATAGCCCCATTCCTTCGCGAGGTAGGGTACCTTGTTCGCCTTTTCATCCATCGCAAGGAGGCTCGGGTACATCAGATCTAGAATCCATGACGAGGTGATGCTGTTGGACACCAAAACGTTGAAGGTATCTACGTCGGTCGTGGTGCCGATCACGAGAGTGCCTCCACGCTTTGGCGATTCGGCTGCGCTTGCTCCAGGTAGCACACACAATAACAACAGGCCTGCTGCGACTATGGTCGTCAAGAGCGACCGGCGGAAAGTTTGCTGCATGTCTTCCCCTCTCCTCCCATCTACTAAGTTGTTGGGAGGTAGTATAACACGATACTGGCCGCAAGACAATGGGGACAGGCTAAGTCGAAAAGTTGAGTTACATTAGCAACATATGTGTACAATCGCCCCTCCATCCGCGTCAGGATGAGCCCGCCGTCACCGGTTGGCAAGACTCGCCGTTGTACGAGGGGCGGCTGCCAGATCATGCCACAGGCAGAGGACCAGGCGCCGCCCGGTCGTCCGGCGCCCGGCTTGATCGTGGTAGGGATGCCGGTGGTTGCACGACGGGGCGTGGAGAATTCGGCTGCCTCGCGCGCCGAATTCGAACGAGGCGTGCCGCAAGGGCGCCGTCCCCGGAGGGCAACACCGGCATCCCCGCACGGGATCCCTCCACCGGAAAGCAGCGCGAACCTTTGGCACCATACCTGGTGGCGCAGGAGATCGACCGAGGTCTTGAGGTAGGAATGCGGAGACCTCGCGTCCGGTTGACATTTTGGGGCTCCAGCATCAGAATGAAGCCAGGTAAGTAATGTCAAGACGGGCGGTGACACTCTTTGCCTCTGCCGACGTCACTCTTTGTCGTGGCCCGCAATCCCAAGCCCGACACGCGGCTGCCTTACCTCTTATACCTCCCCGTAGCCGGCGAAGAGCCGCTGGTGCTTGCAACGTCTGATGTATGGCCGCACGGCCGGGATCTTTTCTGCCTCCAGTTGGGGGCGGAGAGCTGGCCGGCGCAACTGGAGGTGCTCGATACAGCTCCCGTTCAGTCGTGCTGGCGGGCGGGCAAGGCAGTCCATTTGGTATTGAAACGACGCCAGAGACGTCGGTCCATGTTCATCTGGACGGAGAGTCGCGGGCGCACACTCGTGTTCTGGCGGACCCAGCAGACAATGCAGGCCGCCCGCCCGGGGATCAGGGTGCCGACTGCAAGGGGCTTGGAGAGGCGCACGCTCTCGGTCGCCGTGGACTACCGGGAACGTTATCCGTGGAAATTCCCGCGTCAGCACGCGAGCACAGAGCGAAGGGAGCTCCCGGTGGGAGATTACGGGGTGTTCTTCGGCAACCGGCTCGTAGCAGCGGTAGAACGCAAGTCGATAGGAGACTTGATGAGCGCCATCTCATCGGGCACCCTGCGCATGCAGCTGGCTGAGCTGAGCCGCCTGCCCAGAGGCATTCTGGTGGTGGAGGGACGGCTCAGCGCCTTGGTGAAGGCCGAGAGAGAGGTGGGCATCTCTCCCGGATGGCTGCTCAATGTGGTAGCCGCGCTGCAGGCGGAGTACCCCGCTGTGCAGTGGCTCTTCGCCGAGACGCGCAGCATAGCTCAGGATATCGCATACCGATGGCTTTCCGCGGCTGTGGTCGTGCTCCGCGAAAGATTCCAGGTCGAGGGCTGCTTCGGCGAGGAGGGCTTGCCGCAACCGCCCTCGACGTCGAGCTCGCAGTCTCCTGCCACGTCGCCGTCGCCTGCGTCATCCCTTTACGAGGTTTACAGGACCACGCCTGCCGTGAGGTCTTCCACGGCAGGCACCGGTGCCGAGGCTGCCACCGCCGTCTTCGACGGACGGGCTCCGATGGACGGATGGGCCGGGTGGAAGCCCGGACCTTGGGCCGGAGCGTCGTCCGCCGGTGCCACCGCTGGCGATGCCACTGCAATCTACGTCAGGGATCGCCTCGGACGCCGCCGCGAGGCCGCGTCCATGGCCTCTCAGGGTCGTGTCTGGACCGTGAGAGACTACTGCCAGCACTTTCAGGTCAGCACCGCAACGGCGTACAACGACCTTGAGGCCATGGTGCGAGACGGCGTTCTCGTCTGTGCTGGTTCAAGGCGGCCGAAATGCTACATTTACCCGAGTCGGGAGCCCGCGAAGGGGCCAGTAGGGCCTTAGGCAGCCGCGGAGCCGCAGAGCCACGGAGTCGCGGGGGCGCGCCGTTGTTGACATTGTGCCTCTCCGGTGTTACATTGGTGTCGTCTGGATCATGCTTCCGGAACGGAGGTGGGTTGTGTGAAGAGGGTCGTTGAACATGTATTTGTTGTTGGCACAATCTGCCTCACCCACCTTGCCGCCGGGGGCGCGAAGGGAAACCCAGGCATGAGCGGGAACCCCTGAAGAGAAGGCACCGGGTTCCAGCCTACGACTCGCCTGGCTTGAGTCTCGCGTTGTTTGAGCCTGTTTCCGTTCTGCATGCCCGCCGTGGCGGGCGTTTCTTTTTGCTCGGGGATCTCTCCGATCTGGCCGGCATACGTGCGTGCGCTGGCGAACGGCGACGCGCCCTCGCGCGGGCGCGGAGCTCGCGCGGAGCGGACCGAGAGTGCAGAGGTGACCCCTTTGGGCCGTGGGTGAGGCATCGCCCGCGGCCCTTTTGTGTACAACGCGGCCCTTTTGCGTACAAACCGAGACCCGGAGGGCCCGAGGACCGGAGAGCCCGAGGGCATCTGGCCGCAAGGCCGGCGGGAAGGGTCGAAGTGCCCGCGAGCGCGCATGCGAGCGCGCAGGTCGGCAAACCTTGCGAGGCGGTCCCGGTGGCAGCCGGTGTCTCCGGTTCGCCGGTGGAAGGGCTGAAACCTTGCAAGACGGTGATCATGCTCTAGCACGATGGTCATGGAGGTCATGTAGCGGTGACAAATAGATTGACCAAGCACCAAGTATCAGGAGTGAAAAAGGACCTCGAGCAAAAACGCAATCGGACCAAGATGAAAGAACAGCTCAAGGCACGGCGTCAGGAGAAACGCGCAAGGCGCCACGAATCAGGGCGTCGCGACAGGGAAACCATTGAGCTCATCGAGGAGTTCCTCGACGACTTCGGCGAAGGCTTCGAAGGCGACGGCGACGGGGAGGCAGAGTCCGATGACTGAGAGCACGTTCCAGGGGGATCCGTCCCGTGCCTCGGTCCCGCTGGATACGCAGGAAAACCTCCGGCAAGGTCTAGTCCTTCAGATCGGAAACGACATCTACCATGTCCTTGTGGAAGGCAGGCCCATCCTTTGCACGATCCGGCGCAAGTTGGTGAGGGAGACGGGCAGAGCCACAAATCCGGTCGCCCCAGGCGACCTCGTCCACCTTGCCCTGCTCGACCACAACAGGGGTGTGATAGAGAGAATCGAGAGGCGGCGAAACTCGTTCGGACGGAAAGCGGCGGGCGAGCGTCCCGGAGAGCAAGTCATCGCAGCGAACGTGGACCAGATCGTCATAGTGTTCGCCGCGGCGGAACCCGCGTTCAGGGCGCGAGGTCTCGACCGTTACCTGGCCGCAGCCGAGCACTCCGGCATTCCCAGCATCGTGTGTCTCAACAAGATCGACCTCGTATCTCCCGAAGACGCGAGCAACATGGCAGCACCTTATGAAGAGATCGGGTACCGCGTTCTTCGCACGTGTGCCAGAACGGGCCAAGGCGTCGACGAGCTCAAGGCCGTCCTCGCCAGCGGGATCTCTCTTGTGGTGGGGCCTTCGGGGGTCGGAAAGTCGTCCCTGCTCAACGCGGTCGAGCCGGGCATCGGCCTCGCCACGGGCGAGGTCGGCAAGACCACGCACCGAGGCCGGCATACGACCACCGCCTCGCGGCTCATCCCGCTCACCGGCGGCGGTTTCGTGGCGGATACCGCCGGAATGAGGGAATTCGGGCTATGGGAGATCTCGGCCCGCGACCTTGCGTCGTGCTTCCGAGAAATGAGACCGTACATCGGAAAGTGCCGGTTCTCCGACTGCGCCCACATTTCAGAGCCGGGATGCGCCGTGCGCGAGGCCGTCGAGTCGGGGTCCATACGACGCTCGCGTTATGAACACTACGTGAAGCTGATGCGGGGTGGTTGATGAGGGTCCGCGGGCCCGCGGACCCTCTCAGCTGCCGGCTTTCTCCACGCGCTCCGGCACAAGGGTTACAAACGAACGTCCGTAGCGCCGGCAAAGCGACCGCACCAGCCTCCGGCCCGCCGAGGCCGCCGTGGAGAGGCCGATCATGCCGCACGCCCACTGCCCGGCCATGAAGAAACCGTCTAATCCGGGCAAACCCGTCATGAAGGCGCCCTTTAACAAGGCTCCCATGGGATTTCCTGGAGGCATCCACGCCTGTAGCCCGCGCCAGTTCCCGGTATACCGTTCCACGGTCAGGGGCGTGGACACGTCCGTAACCTCCACGTGCCTGCCCAGCTCCGGAAAACGCGTTTCGAGCAAGTCCAAGACCTGCGCGGCGACATCTTCCTTCACGGCGCGGTAGGCGTCTTTTCCGCCGGACTTCAGAGACTGCCAGAAATCATACCTGGCCTCGAGCGGAACCTTGATCACGGATTTACCCCGCGGGGCCATGCTTGGGTCGAAGTTGAGGATCTCTATGCCGAGCCTGTCCCGCGCGTGGCCCGCGATCTCTACAGGTTTGTCGAGGAGCAGGACAAGAGCGTGCGGCTCTCGCGAGAGATCCAGGTCCACCCCGAAGTACACGTGCAGCGCCATGTCTTGGCTTTCGGGCGCCGCGGCGTAGTAAGAACGCACAGCCTCATTCACGTAGCGGCCTTCCAGCATGTCGAAGATCGTGCCGTGTCCGTCCGCGGCGGAGACTACCACATCTCCTCGGCGCTCCGAGCCGTCCGCCAGACGAACGCCGATGGCCCGTCCGTTCTCTGTCAAGATCTTCGCCACCCTCGACTTGTAATGAACCTCACCCCCAAGGGCACGGTAGCGCCGCTCTATAGCGCGGGCGAATGCCAGCGAGCCGCCGACGGGCCAGCCGCAGTCCCCGCGGCTCATTCCCGCGATCATATTGAGGTGCGCGCCCGTCGGAGTCGCAGGCATGTCATACTGGACATAAGGGAACGCCCGCCGCAGAAAGGGGTCAGAGAATCGCTTGGCGAATTCGGTGAGGGTGAGCTTCATCCACTTGGCCACTTTGCCGATGTGGGGGATCATCCCCAGCACACCGCGTGCTCCGGAGCCTGGCATGCTGAGGAGATCGAAACCCCCAAACGCGCGGATACCTTGGATGTACTCGTCGATGACCTCCTTGTCGCCTGGGGCTAGCTTCTTCAGGTCTCGTTCAAGCTGCGCGATGTCGGGTCCGATGGTAAGAGACTTGCCGGAAGGGTCCTCGACGCGGACCAGCTCTTTGTAGTGGTACACGGGGCAACCGCTTGCGCCGGCCCGGTCTGCGCTCGCGGGATGCGTGCTGGGCCCTAGATTCTGTGGTGGACCCTGTTCAGCTTCTGCCACGGTGGTTTCAGCTGTGGCCTGTGGATGGGTCTGCGGTTGCAGAGCGCCCAGCTCCAGCCACATCCGGTAGTACCGCGAGCTTGGCGCCGTCCCAGAAAGATTGTGGATGCAATAATCGAACGTGTAACCCCCGCGCGTCCATGCCGTGCACAGCCCGCCCGGCTTGTCGTGCATCTCGAAGATCTCCGTCGAGAAGCCGTTCATCTGGGCATAGCATCCAGTAGAAAGCCCCGCTATGCCGGCCCCGATGATCAAAATCGAGGGACCCATGCCCAACACCCCTCTCACGTACAGCCTACCAGCGATCTGGACCGGAGCCAACAAGTCGCGGGACTGCTCTCAAGCCTTCTCCCAAGGTCGCAACGACAGTGGCGAAAGAGACACCAGCAAAAAAGATACTAGCGAAGATGTATTGCGATGCACTGATATTCCTCTGTGATATTCCTCTATTATCGAGTCAGGTCCTGCCCACCACCGCTGAATTCTCTCTACCTCAGTCCGTCCAGGATGCGGCGCGAATTGCGCCTCCGCCTCGCGTCACGGTGCTGTCACGGACAGCGCCTGTGGGGAACGAGAGCGAAGCCATTCCAACACGGGGTCGCGTCCCTCTCGAATGTCCTGGACGGTCGTGGGGATATGGATGTCCGGATAAAGCGCATCCGCGGGATCACGAGCAGGATCGGGCCTGACGAACCAGGTGGTCGACACGGAGAAACGCCAGCCGGTGTTCGGCATGGAGAAACTCAGCGTGTCGCCGTACTCAGTAGGTGTGCCGCCCGTCGGGGCTCCAATCACCCTGGCAAGGCGGTTGTCTTGTAGAATCGCCGCGAAATCCACAGCGGCGCTGAAAGAATGCCACGAGGTCAGGACGTAAACCTCGCCACGGAAGAGCTCGCTCGCGCGCGCTCGAGGCTGGATCGGATGGGGGAGCCAGCGTCCGTTGAAGAACGTCTCGCCTAGCCACGTAAGTAAGCGAAGCCAAGGACCGCGCTGCCGGGCTAGCTGCGGCGAGCGGCGGGTGCTGCGGGACGGAGCGCGCAGGTCTCCGTACGTGTATGGCAAGTATTTGAGAAACGCGCCCGCCACCATGGAATCGCCCCCGCCGTTACGTCGCAGATCGACAGCGACCCTCTCGACACCGTCCTTTCGGACCGCGGCGAAGAACTCGTCCACGGCGCGGCGGTATTCTCTGGTGTTGCTACATTCATCCAGCCAGAACAGGCCGAATCCCGCGGACCCGTCGACGGTCCAGCCGAACCACGGCCGCTCCCTCTCTCCGGACACAGGCACGCCGCCGAGCGTCACGCCGATCACGTAGGCCGTCTCCGTAGACCCGGTGCGACCGGGGCCCTGTGCGAATCTGGGCATCGGACGGATGCTGAACTCGAGCCGCTCGCCCCTGCGCAGCACTTCCAGGGCCAGCGCCCGCCCCTCCTGACCGCATCTCTGGACCGCACGAGCGAGATCGTCCGCGGAGTGGACAGTGGCCCCGTCCGCCGCGAGCACCCTGTCGCCTGGTTTCACACCTGCTTCAGCGGCCGGCGAATCAGCCCCCCGGCCGGTTGCCGGGTCGGTACCGGACACGATCCCGGTGACTGTGAGTTCGTCCCATATCGGGACGTCCACGGCAAGCACCCCGCCGTTGCCTGCCGCGTCCGCCGCGCGACGAACTACCATCTGAACGATCTCTTCCCGCTGAACAACCTCTTCCCGCCCAGACGCCTCTTCAACTTCGCATCCCGGTGCCGCGCCCGCATGCCCCCGCGCAGATACAAGTCCCAAGCCCTTCAGGACCAGAGGACTTGCTAGGTACCTGCCAGCGAGAGCCTTGACCCAATAGAGGTTTCCGTGGGGAACCCAGGCGCAAAGCTCCTCCAGCAATTGCTGGGGCGTGCGGCCGCCCAGGGTCACGAGCTCGTCCCCGGGCCGCACGAGAAGGTCCGGATCGAAAACGCCGCTCACCACGACTCCGTCCTCGGCCCATGTGAGTTGTACGGGCAGTACCCCAGCAGTGCCTGGGAGCCACACGCATGTGTGGGCATCCCCCAGGGACACCATGACCGCAGAGACGAGAGCAAAGAAGCGCCAGGAGGGCAAGGGCTCGCTCAGCTCCACCTTGGCCGCCTCCACTCGCGCCGCGAACTCCTCCGCAGCGGCACGACCCTGAAGGGATCGGCCGCTCATAGCGGGATGGACCTGCCGTACCACTGAGCTTAGGTACTCAAGGTCTTCCAGCATGTCTTCCGGCTCGAGCAGCGTCTCTCCGCCCCATCCCAGGGCAGGCACTTCATTCGAATTCTGAAGACCTGACCCCTTTGTAACCGCGCCTGTCGCAGCACCGGGCTCATCTGATAGCAGGGTAACGAGCCCCGCTGCCACCGATATGGCAACGAAAACTATGAAAAGGGCTGTGGCTCTGTTCCGATCTCTCCGGTCTCCTCGGTCTCTCCAGTCTCTCCGGTCCCTTCGGTCCCACCGGTCCCTCCGCTGGCTCAATTCTTCGCGCCCCTTCTGTCCCTTCTGTATGTCCCACATACACTCTCGTTTGACCATTCTCGCCAACGCTGGCGTCTAGTCCTCGCCTGCACCAGCGGTATCGGCGGCGTCTGCGGTGTCTCAGTGGCCCTTCCTAATCTATCCTTGTCTTCATCCTCATCCTCATCCTTGTCTATCCTTCTCCCAACCCCGGGAACGAGCCACCGCCTCCAACCAGCCGCTGTACAGCCGCTTGCGTTCTTTCTCCTCCATGGCCGGCTCGAACCGCCTCTCGGCACGCCAAAGTCCGGCCACCTCTGCCCTGTCCCTCCAGAACCCCGTCGCGAGGCCCGCGAGATACGCCGCGCCGAGCGCTGTGGTCTCCGTGACTTGAGGTCGCTCCACGGCGACGCCAAGAATATCAGCTTGGAATTGCATGAGCAGGTTGTTGCGCGCCGCGCCGCAGTCCGCGCGAAGCGACGCGAGTTGGATGCCGGAGTCCCTCGCCATGGCCTCCACGACATCCCGGGATTGGTAAGCTATGGACTCCAGAGTCGCGCGAATGAGGTGATCTCTGCTCGTGCCGCGCGTGAGCCCCACTATCGTGCCGCGGGCGTACATGTCCCAGTATGGCGCGCCGAGCCCCACAAAAGCGGGCACGACGTACACGCCGCCCGAGTCGGGCACGGCCGCGGCCCGCTCCTCAGACTCGGCCGCGGTCGCGATGAGCTTGAGTTCGTCCCTCAGCCACTGGACGGCAGCCCCCGCAATGAATACGCTCCCCTCCAGCGCGTACTCGACCTTGCCGCCGACGCCCCAGGCTACCGTGGTGAGAAGGCCGCCCTTCGAGCGCACGGGCTGATCACCCGTGTTCATCAACACGAAACAGCCTGTCCCGTATGTGTTCTTGACCATCCCTAGCTCGAAGCACGCCTGTCCGAAGAGGGCCGCCTGCTGGTCCCCCGCGTCCCCAGCGATCGGGACGCGGGCTGAGTGAGCGGAGGCCGTTGCTGCTGGGCCATCGCCGTCGGAGCACAGGATACCCGGCTCAGTCTCGCCGTACAAGTATGAGGAAGGCCTTACGTCGGGAAGCATGGCTCTGGGGATGTCAAGGTAAGCCAAGATCTCGTCGTCCCAATCAAGCGTGTGTATGTTGAACATCATGGTCCTGGAAGCGTTGGAATAGTCGGTCGCGTGCACACGTCCCCCCGTGAGGTTCCAGATGAGCCACGTGTCCACCGTGCCAAACAAGATCTCGCCCCGACGCGCCCGCTCGCGCAGCCCCGGGATATTGTCGAGGAGCCACTTCACCTTGGTCGCGGAGAAGTATGCGTCGATGACGAGACCGGTCTTCTCGGCCACCTTCGCGCTCCATCCGCCAGCCTTGAGGCCATCGCATATGGAAGCGCTCCGGCGACACTGCCAGACGATGGCGTTGTAGACCGGCTCGCCGGTCGCGCGGTCCCAAAGGATCGTGGTCTCGCGCTGGTTCGTGATGCCGATGGCAGCGATGTCCTCCACCTCGAGCCCCGCTCTGGTGATGGCCTCCCGTGCCACCTCTATCTGAGTGCGCCAGATGTCCATCGGGTCGTGTTCCACCCAGCCCGGCCGCGGATAAATCTGCGGAAACTCCTTGGCCGCGAAGGCCACGGGCCGTGCGTCGTGGTCGAAGATCATCGCCCGGGAGCTCGTCGTGCCCTGGTCGAGCGACATGACATAGTGCCCTCTCATCTGTCGGCCCTCCTCAACGTGAACGTGGTCTAGGGCGGCATCGTCTTCTGAGTACGTCGTCAAGAGTTCGTGCTACCGGGCCCGCAGGTCGGCTCCGTTTGGAGGTCGGCCCCGGCCGCCCGGGATCTCAGACGTTTCTCGAATTCCAAAAGCACGCAGCCGCGCCGGGAGCGCCGAAACCCTCTCAGGCGTCAGCGCGGTATTGTCCTGACGCGTGGTGTTCGACAACGGCGTTCGCACTTCCTTCCAACACCAGCGGGTCCTTCGTGAAGAGTTCCGTAAGTCACGCGTTCATGGTTCATGTGTGGTGTGCGTCATCCCTGCAGTTCGATCCGTGACTCAGGTCAAGAACCCTCTGCGATACGTGCCGTGCGTCAGTTGTCGAGGACGGACGCGTGGTGCAGATCACGCGTCCGTCCCGAGCAGTTCCTCACATCAAGTCTTGTGTGCCGTCGCGTGACGCACATCACGGACCTCTCCCGAACCATTCTGCACGGCATGGCTGCGGTGCGTCCGGTGATGCACATCACAAGCCCCGTCCGCATCAATTCCCCACGTCACCCGTCCAGGAGGACCGTTGCCGTCCGTCATCCTCTCCACCTTACCCGTTCCACACATGACGCACGAGACCACTGGACTTCCCCGGTGACTGCCAACCCGCGCGGCCCCATCGACGGCTTTGCGGGCTTCGGCCTTCAACTGGGCTAAGATGGCATATTCCGGCACAAACCAGCGGTCTCGTGGCGACATACTTAGTCAGCCGCTCGTGTCCTCGCGGCCGTCACCGCTTCCCCTGACCACGTCCCATGGCTTCAGTGCTGATTGCCCCCATGCCCGCAACCCAGGTCGGCCCGGCGGTTGGGCTGGCTCGGCCGGTCCGATCCACCAGAGCGATTGCGGTCAGGTCCATCGACACGGCCGCGCCCGCGGCCCCCTAGCGCATATGCGGGTGTGAAGCAGCAGTAGCCTATCTCATCGCACTTGTGCAGTATGTCATCCCACACCTTCGGATCGCGAATGGCTCGGAACGCGGCCGGATACAGTATCGTGTTCTCCTTGAAGATGTGGTCCCTCAGTCCGAGCATCTTCATCCGGCACCGTTCCGTCGTTTATCCCACGAAGCACACTTGCGAGTTCCCTGATCCTCGACACAGACGTTGACGACGTTGACGCCGACATCATTGTGACCCTCCTTCACTGTCACTGTTTCCTCTGCTTTCAATCAGCGCTGCAAGCGTCGTGCTCTCCATCACCCTGTCGACCTGTCTCTGAGCGTTCACCCATACCGGCCAGAGCGGGCATCGCTCTCTCCTAGGGCACGGGTAGCGCTCGTCCACGCACGGCTTGATCTGGAACCTCTCACCCGCAGTCTCGATCACGTCTTTAATGGTGATGTCTCTTGGGTCCGCAATCAGTCTGACCCCTCCCCCTGCACCCCGCGCGGAGGCTGCCCATCCCCTTTTGGTAAGGAGCGCCATGAGCTGGGGCATGTATTTGGGCGGGATGCCTTGTCTTTCCGCCACATCCCGGGAAAGTGTGTATCCTGACGCTCTGTTCGTTGCGAGGTCGACTAGTATCAGAAGGAGGTACTCAACCTTGCTCGTGATCACTACCATCGCCTACCAGATTACTTACTCTCTTACTTATAATGTAGGGCTTTGAAGTTGCTTTGTCAACCCTTTTGGAAGGTCTCTTGCCATTTCCATCTTGCACCGTCCAGGGCCACCCGGTCATCGCCCGTAAGTTGCCCGCACCCGCAGATGAAAGATCCCTCTTATTGACGTGTTGGCGTCGGCCCAGCACGTTCACCGCACGTCCGGGCATCTGGCTCCAGTTCCCCGACCCCGAGCACCTGTGTTCATCCGGCGACGGCTAACGCGCCGCGGCAGGGGCAACCGTGGACATGTGCTCGACAGGCCACCGCATGGATCACGTGCCTGAGTTTTGCCGCACTGAAGGGTTTTTCGCTCAGTTGCAGAAGTCTGTGTGTGGCATGTGTAGCCGACATGTGTGACCGACTGGATCTCTGTGCTGATCCGCGATTGCAAGTCCGCGACCGTTCCAAATTCGCAATACACAATACAAAGGAGGTCGTCTACTGTGAAATGGCGTTGCCAGGTGTGCGGATACGTTCATGATGGCAATGAGGCCCCGGAGCGATGCCCCAAGTGCGGAGCCCCGAAGGATAGATTCGTGGAGATCGATCCGGCTGCAGCGGAGTTGATCGAGCGGTCGAGGAAGGGCAACGGTCTCCTTTGCAAGTTGATCGCCATCAGTGAGGATCTCCTTGCCATAGCGGACATAGGCACAGAAGACAACCTCGATCCCACCTGCGTGCAGCTCTATAAGCAGCTGAGAGTGAAAGCGACCGAGCTTCGCCAGGCCGCAAAGGCCGAGATCGCCGCGCACATGTCAAAGGGCAAGTGGGGTTGAGGAGAAACGCGTCGCGTCACGTGATGCCCGTCGCGTCATGTGACGCACGTAAGTAATAAGTAAGATGGTAAGCCGGACGCGTACGAAATCAAGGTGGGAGGAGGATCGGCGGCACAGGTGCTAATGCACCGACAGGGGGCGCGCAAACGCACCTTTCCTGGAGTCTCAGTGCCAGGTCAGGGTGACGCGACAAGGGGCTTGTCCCCATGTGTTGCGAAGCCGGGCTGTTTCTGCGACTGGTGCCGCGGGAGACATGAAGAAATGGCGATGTAGAGTATGCGGATACATCCATGAGGGGCCGGAGCCCCCTGACGTGTGTCCGGTGTGCGGAGCGCCTAAGGAGGAGTTCGAGGAGGTCATCGAGGAGGCCGACGCCACCCAGAGGAGCGCGTCTGAATCCGATAAGTCGAGGCAGGACGTTACGTCGAGCAGTCGGCCCGGGGAGGATTCCTCCTCTATGAGCACGGTAAGCACGGCGCGCCAAGGCCCGTCGTCATCGCCTGTCGCACCGACCGCCGCGGCCGGCGACAGCTTGAAGGGCGCTCTTTATTCCCTAAGCTACGGGCTCGTCGTCGTGACGTCGCGAAAGAACGACAGGTTCAACGGGCAGGCTTGCAACACAGTCATGCAGATCACGAGCGAGCCAGTACGGATCGCCCTCGCGATCAACAAGCGCAACCTCACGCACGAGTTCATCAATGAGAGCAAGGTCTTGGCAGTGACGGTCCTCGGCAAGGACAATCTTGACCTCGTGAGGCGGTTTGGATTCGCGTCCGGGCGAACTACCGACAAGCTCGCGGGGGTGGAGTACACTCTCGGCACCGAGACGGGCTGCCCAATTCTCAAGCAGGGGATCGCGTTCCTTGAGGCGCGCCTCGCGCCTGGCCTCTCGGTTGATGCGGGCACGCACACGCTGTTCCTGGCGGACGTGGTGGGAGGCGGAACGCTTCGCGATTCCGAGCCCATGACGTACCACGACTATCGGGAGCTCAAGAACAAGTCTCACTCACAAATGCACGCGGCAGAGGAACAAGACTCCGGACAGGGGCAGGGGCAACGGCCAGGAGATGCACAGAGCCAAACCCAAGGGCAAAGCGAGGATCGCGAGAGCGAGGACCACGACCGGCAAAACGTCATAGCCGCCTTGAATCTCGAATACGGGGCCAATAGGAGATACCAGTACCAGATCGAAAGGTTTACCGACCCTGGGCTCGTGTCGGCTCTGCGGGGCATCATGTTGACCGAGGGAGATCACATAGAGAACAACCTCGGATATCTTACCCGCAGTCTTGACGAGAATGGCTGGTCATGGGCGTTGCTCAACCTCAAGCTCAACCTCGAGTTCGAGGAGACAGCGCGAGATACGTACCGCAAGTTCGCGTCAGAAGCCAAGGACCCGGAGCTTGCCAAGATGTTCAAGAGCCAGGCCCAGTCAGAGCAGGGCCACGTGAACATCTTCCGTGAGCTGATAAGCGAGATCGAGGGAGGCAGCCGCCCCGTGCGGCTCTATTGCCCCTTATGTGGATGGGAGATGGATTTCGGAACCTCACCAGAGCCGGGCACGAAGATGCGCTGTCCCAAGTGCGGAGTGATAGTCGGGCTCGGCGTGGAAGATGGCCAGTGGGTCGCGGAGTTGGAAGGCCGAGGTTGACGGACTACGGTTCGCGTCGCAGGGGTGCGGTCCTTGGCGCGGTCCTTGGATGGCAGGGCCGCAAGGTTGGCAACTCTGGACGGCATGTGTGGCGCAGAGTAGAGTAATGGAGTGGAGTAGACTCCTCGCGACCTGCATATGGGCACAAGTCGGCTGAACACCAGGACGATCCTGCGCGGTTCCACTGGGCTACGTTGCTGTACCATGGTAACATCAGGGACTCCCATAACGGGGCCCGTAACGGGGCATGGTACCCGATCAGCAGATTATGGAGGTGCGGAAAGCATGGAACTCAAAGGCTCGAAGACAGAGGCCAACCTCAAGGCCGCGTTCGAGGGTGAATCACAGGCCAGGAACAAGTACACGTTCTTCGCGTCAGTCGCCCGCAAAGAGGGCTACGAGCAGATCGCCGCCATTTTCGAGGAGACAGCGGCCAACGAGAAGGAGCACGCGAAGCTTTGGGCAAAGGCTCTGGGAATGATCTCCGACACCGCGGCCAACCTTGAGGAGGCCGCAAATGGCGAGCATTATGAATGGACCACTATGTACCGGGAGTTCGCGCAGACCGCGCGCGAAGAGGGATTCGAGGATCTCGCCCGGGCCTTCCAGGAAGTCGCCGAAGTGGAAGAGGCCCACGAGAAACGTTATCGGGCTCTTCTGGAGCGCGTGCACAGCGGAACTGTCTTCCGTCGCGACCGGCCGATCAAGTGGCACTGCAGGAACTGCGGATACATTCACGAAGGCACTGAGCCGCCCGAGGTGTGCCCGGCCTGCGCCCATCCGAGGTCGTTCTATGAACCGCTTGCCGAGAACTACTGAGGCGCCGGTTCCAGCGCCCACCCGTCGTGCATGATCCGCTCCCCTGCGTGTGGACTCGCCTCTTGACGAGCGCACGCTGGCTTAACGAGGCGAAGCGCCGGTTAGTGTCCTCTTTTCGATAAATCGGGGGTGCCTGTGACGTGGGTTCTATCCAGGCCACCGGCATCCCCAGAGGCCTCGAGCGTTCGTGCTCTCTGCCCCCCTCGGGCCCGCCGGTCGCGCTTGCGACAGGTCGGCCGTGGGCCACGTGCGCGAGCCACTCCTGCGCGAGGATTTGCACGATTCCTTGTCTGTTGCGGAGGCGGATAGCAGTAAATCGTGCATCACCGATGTCATAACCCATGTCGCTGTGAGTCGCTGTGATGTGATTGATGTGATCTGGAGGGGTCCGCGGCGCGACCCCTCTTCCTCGACCTCGATGCCCCCGATTCTCATGGAACCGCAGAGTGCTCCGAAGGCCTCCAGCCGAGCATACCCCGAACTCGACGCCCTCTCTTCAGCATTCACCTGGACGCCCCGCGCGACGCCTGACTGCCTCCCTTAGCACGAGTACGGCGCCATAAGTCTTCGTCCCCTTTCTTGACGGCGTTAGGGTTGCCGGTGCTTGCACGACGGGGCGTGGAGAATTCGGCAGGCTTGCGCGCCGAATTCGAACGAGGCGCGCCGCAAGCGCGCCGTCCCCGGAGGGCAACACCGGCAACCCTGGGCAGGACTGCCCTGCCGAAAAGTAGCGCGAACTTTTGGCGACATACTTAGCATCACATGATTGCGCCGCGTAACGCCACGTACGTGCCGCGCCCTCAAACTAAGCCACGACCTAGGGCAGATGAGTTTCGCTCCGGAGGGACGGACACGGGAAGAAGGAAAAAGCCGCAACGCGTCGAATATGTGTAACCGGCTACAGATAGCGATGCAAGCAGCGACAAGGCATTTGCGTCGCGCGAGGGCCAGTATCTGAAACCCATTGCAGTCAGGAAGTGGGGATGGGAGCATCAGCACGATATACGAAGTCGCCAGACTCGCCGGGGTATCCGTGGCCACCGCATCGAGAGCCCTCAACAACACCGGCTATGTGAGTAAGGAAGCGAGAACCCGTGTGCTGGAGGCCGCGCGCCAGCTCAACTACCATATCAACGTGAACGCGCGCAGTCTCACCAGCGGCAAGACATACACCATAGCTTTGGTGCTGCCGGACGTAACGAACCCGTTCTTCCCAGCCGTCGCGCGTGGCGTGGAGGACGCGGCAAGCAGAAAAGGCTACAGTGTCATTCTCTGCAACACTGACGGGAGCGCGCGCAAGGAAGCCGATTACCTCAACATGCTCAGATCCCGGCGCGTCGACGGGATCATCTTCACCACGTCGGAGCTTTCGGGCGCGCGGATCAGCAGCATCATAGGGACCTCCACCGCCGTGGTGCTCGTGGACCGCGACCTCGGGGAGCCCTACGACATAGTGAAGACGGACAACGTCAAAGGCGGGTTTTTGGCCACGAATCACCTCATCAGCCTGGGTCATACGCGGATCGCCGTCATATCGGGTCCATTGAGCGTTACAACCGGGCTCGAGAGGGTGCAAGGTTACAAGAACGCCCTAGCTCAAGCCGGCATTCCCTTTGACGAATCCCTCGTTGTCGAGGGCGATTTTCGCCAGCAGGGGGGCCGGGCCGCAATGGAGCGTCTCATCGAGGAGTGCGGCGGCAAACCGTCCACGAAGTTCTCAGCCGTGTTTGCTTGCAACGATCTTATGGCTGTGGGAGCGCTAACGGCGCTCGAGGATCATGGGATCGCGGTGCCGTCGGAGGTCGCGGTGGTAGGCTACGATGATATAGCCTTCGCATCCGTGACGAGGCCGCGCCTGTCCACCGTAGCCCAACCGAAATACGAGATGGGGGTGCTCGCTGCGGAGATGCTCCTGAGGCGCATGGCCAATCCTGCTTTGCCCAGACAACAGGAGGTCCTCCAGCCGATGCTGGTGATCCGTGATTCCACACTCGAAAGGAGCTTGAAGTGTGGATGAGCATAGTAGTCGTCGGAAGCCTGAACATGGACTACGTCATGCAGGTCGATGAGCTGCCCCGCGTCGGCGAGACCGTGTTCTCCACGCGGTACACTTCCGCCCCAGGCGGCAAGGGTGCGAACCAGGCAGCGGCGGCCGCTCGTCTTGGAGCGAGCGTAAAGATGCTCGGCTGCACGGGTAACGATGCGGCCGGGCGGGCCCTGCTCGAAAGCCTGAAGGGAGTTGGGGTTGACGTTTCTGCGGTGCACTTCGAACCGTCACAGCCGACAGGGTCTGCCTTCATAACGGTATCCGCCTCGGGAGCCAACACCATAGTAGTGCACCGAGGGGCCAACTTCGCGCTGTCCCCCGAGCATTTGAAGGAGCACGAAAGCCTCATCGCCCAGGCGAACGTGCTCGTGACGCAGCTTGAGATCCCTTTAGAGGCGGTGCTCTCTGCTCTGAAGATAGCGCGACGCCACCACGTGGTGACAGTCCTCAACCCGGCCCCTTCTGTGCCGCTCCCACTCGAAGCGCTCGAACTCACTGATTACCTCGTGCCCAACGAGACAGAAGCCATCTCGCTCCTCTCCCGACTGCCGAAAGAGGGTCACGGCGGCTCGGAGTCCGGAGCCTCGGGCGCACCCGACCTATCCGACCTATCAGACCCGCGGCGGGCGGGCGCCGTCGCGGCCAGTCTTGCGAAAGCGACGCGCGGCACGGTGGTCATAACCCTCGGCGAGAACGGGTGTGTGGCTTCCACGGCTTCCACGACCGGCCGCGCTTCAGGCGCTATCACCGCCGGAGCTTTCCTTACGAGCCTCGCGACCGAGGGTGTGACACAAGCTCAAGCCTTCTCGGAGGCTCAAGCCGAGCGCGGGTCGGCGAAGGCGCGCCCGGGAGCCTGCAAGCCGTGTGATGGTGAAGAGTACATCGCGTTACCGGCGTTCAAGGTGAAGGCCGTGGACACCACGGCCGCGGGCGACGCGTTCGTGGGCGCGCTGGCTTACAAGATCGACCGCGCACGTGCCCAAGGGGGCACAGGCATCGAAGCGTTCAACCTCGAGGACGCGCTCCGTTTCGCGTCGGCGGCCGGAGCCATCGCTACCACGAAGGTCGGGGCCCAGCCGTCCTTGCCCACGTTGAGCGAGGTAGCCGAGCTCATGAGAACGCGAACCAATTGAGCACGCGGAATAGAGTGCGGGGAATGGGGTGTGGCCTGGTGAACAACGACAGCGTGCAGACGGATGGGCTCCCCGATGAAGGCGGCGGCAGGCCGCACGAAGCGGGCGGGACCGACAAGGCCATTCTCGAAATGGTCGGCATCACGAAGCGCTTTCCGGGTGTCCTTGCCCTTGACTCGGTGGATTTCCGTTTGATGCACGGCGAAGTCCACGCGATCGTCGGCGAAAACGGGGCGGGAAAGTCAACGCTCATAAAGATCCTCGCAGGCGCGCATCAGAAGGATTCTGGAGTGATATACCTCGAGGGTCGGCCGGTGAACATATCCTCCCCTGCAGACGCGGCACGTCTCGGCATCAGCGTAATACACCAAGAGTTTACGCTCATCCCCGCAATGACCGTAGCAGAGAACATACTCCTCTCGGATCTTCCTCTCCGCGGGGCAGGTGTGCTCGACAAGCGGGCCATGGTGGCACGTGCTGCAGAGGTACTCGATAACCTCGGCGTCGACATTCCTCCATCGGCGACCGTCCGGTCGCTCAGGGTCGCTGAACAACAGATAGTGGAAATAGCGAAGGCCCTGTCCCGCAAGGCCAGGATCATCGTGATGGACGAACCCACGGCTGCGCTGAGTGAGATGGAGGTCGCGAGGCTGTTCTCCGTCATTCGCTCGATGGTCGAGCAGGGTGTGTCCGTAATCTACATATCGCACAAGCTTGACGAGGTGTTCGAGATAGCCCACACGATCACCGTGCTCCGCGACGGCCGCAAGGTCCTGACCACCAGCGCCTCCCTCACAACGAAGGAGCAGGTGGTCCACGAGATGGTCGGCAGGGACATCGGAAACATGTTTCCGAAACAGCATGTGCCTCGCGGAGACGTAGTGCTCGAGGTCAAGAACATCCGTCTATCGGGAGGCCACTCTCCCATCTCGTTCAACGTCAGGGCGGGCGAGATCGTCGGCATCGTCGGCCTGATGGGCGCGGGACAGATCAGGCTCGCGAGGGCGCTTTTCGGCCTGGAGCGCATCGTCGCGGGCGAGGTGAGAGTCCGAGGGAAGACAGCCGATCTGAGGTCGCCCCTTGCGGCAGTGCGCGCGGGCATCGGGCTGGTTACGGAGAACCGAAAAGAGGAGGGCCTCGTGTTGCCGCTGTCCGTCGCCAAGAACATCACGCTCGGCAGCCTTGACATCGTGTCACGCCTCGGTGTGATATCCCATGCGAAGGAGAAGGCTGTAGTGCACGGGAAAGTCACCGAGCTCGGCATCAAGACACCGTCCATCCGCCAGCTCGTCCGGAACCTGTCCGGCGGAAACCAGCAGAAAGTGGTGTTGGCCAAGTGGCTCACGGTCGGCCCGGACGTCATCATCCTTTGCGAACCTACGCGAGGAATAGACGTCGGCGCGAAAGTGGAGATTTACAGGCTGATGGGGCTCATGGCGTCGCAGGGCAAGGCCATTCTGCTTATCTCATCGGAGGTGCCCGAAGTAGTTGCCATGAGCGATAGGGTGTTAGTGATGCACTCCGGCAGGCTCGTGTGCGAGTTGCCCAGGGAGGAAGTCACGCAGGAACTGGTCATGCAGTATGCCACGGGAGGGAGCGCCCTTGGGTCGCACGCCGTTGGTTGAGATCGTTAGGCGGTTCGGGATGGCACTGATGCTCATAGTCATCATCGCGGTGGTGTCTATCCTGAACCCCAGGTTTTTCAGCGTTTCCAATTTCCTCATAATCATGCGCCAGGTCGCCATTAACGGCACCTTGGCTGCCGGCATGACCATGGTCATCATTTCGGGAGGCATAGACCTGTCCGTCGGTGGAAACGTGGCGCTCGCGGGATGTCTCGCCGCAGGAGCGTTGGGCGCGACGTCAAATCCGGCGGTGGCCATCATCGTCGGACTGGGTGCCGGGGTGGTGGTTGGATTCATCAATGGGATGTTTGTCGCCTATCCCAAAATGCCCCCCTTCATTGTCACCCTGGCCACGCTCGCCCTGTGCCGTGGGCTGACCCTTGTCTACACGGGGGGACGACCGCTTCTGGTCGATTCAAAGGTATTCGACTTCCTCGGCGGCGGCTTCGTCTGGGGGATCCCGTTCCCGGTTCTGATCATGGCAGCGATCTACATCATCGTTTACTTCCTAATGACCAACACGAAGTTCGGTAGAATGGTGTATGCCATCGGCGGAAACGAACAAGCGTGTCGCCTCTCGGGTATCAATGTCGAGAAGTACAAGACGGCGGTGTACACGCTTAGCGGGCTTACAGCAGGTATAGCGGCGGTCATCCTCACCGCCCGCCTGATGTCCGCGCAGCCCACGGCGGGCACCGGGTACGAGCTGGACGCCATTGCCGCGGTGATCCTCGGTGGAACGAGCCTCTCGGGTGGAGAGGGAGGAATCACAGGCACTATCATAGGCGCGTTCATCATAGGCGTGCTCGCCAACGGCCTTAACCTTTTGAACGTGTCGCCGTTCTACCAGGAGGTTGCGAAGGGGCTCGTGATCCTTGCGGCGGTGCTCATGGATAAGCTCATTCACACCACCGCAAGCCAAGTGGAAAGCGGCCCTCCACGGATGGGCGAGAGGCTGGGTCGACAGGCAAGACAGTGACTCAAAACCAGAGGCACAGGAACGGCAAGCCGACGGGAAGCCGCGCGCCCAGTGGGCAGGGCGGCAGATGCATGGAGGTAGAGGGAACTTGAAAAAGTCAGGGATAATCAACCCGCACCTTTGTGAGGCCATCGCTAGCCTCGGACATACCGATTCGCTGACGATATGCGACGCGGGGTTGCCGATCCCTGCGGGAGTGAGGCGCATCGATGTCACCGTCTGCAGAGGGGTGCCCACGTTCGAGCAGGTCCTCATGGCGATCGCGCCAGAGCTGGAGGTCGAACGGGTGGTCATGGCCGAGGAGGCCCTGAAGGAGAACCCAGGTGTCGTGGACCTGGTCCGTAGGGCGTATCCCCGGGTCAATGTGGAATTCGTGCCTCACGAGCGCTTCAAGAAGCTGGTCGAGCAAAGCAAAGCGGTGGTTCGGACGGCGGAGTTCAGACCGTACTCCAACGTGCTCCTCTACTCCGGAGTCGAAGGGCTCTTCGAGGATTCCGCTGGAGAAACCACAACGGACGGGAGGTGATGAATCGGGGATTCATAGTCTTAGATCGTTAGTGTAGCGGGAATGCGGTGGACCTCTCGGTTTCTCTCGGTCTCGTGCTCCAAAACCTCATGCGAAAGGCAGGTAAGTCACATGAAGGCGTCCAGAGTCCTAGCGGCCATTCTGTGTGTAGCCTTTTTCGCGACCTTGACTGGTTTGACAGCGGCGGCCGCGAAGCCGAAGGTGGGTCTCGCCATATCCACTCTCAACAATCCGTTCTTCGTGGACCTCAGGGACGGAGCGCTTGAGGCGGCCGGCAAGGTAGGAGTGGAAGTGAATGTTGCGGATGCGCAAAACGACCCCAACAAGCAGCTCAGCCAGGTTGAGAACTTCATCCAGGAGCGTGTTGACATAATCCTCATCAACCCGTGTGATTCTGCAGCCATCGTGCCCGCCATAAAGTCGGCGAACGCAGCGAAGATACCGGTGATCACGGTGGATAGGGGATCCGACGGCGGCGAGGTGGTGTGCCATATAGCGTCCGATAACGTCGAGGGAGGGCGCATGGCTGGCGAGTATCTCGCGAAGCTTCTCAACTACAAGGGCAAGGTCGTGGAGCTCGAAGGCATACCTGGTACCTCGGCCGCGAGGGACAGGGGCAAGGGCTTCAACGAGGTCATCAAGAAGTACCCCGGCATCCAGGTCGTTGCACGCCAGGAAGCCGGGTTTGACAGAGCCAAGGGCATGACCGTCATGGAGAACATCCTGCAGGCTCAGCCCGCCATCGACGGGCTCTTCTGCCACAACGACGAGATGGCTCTGGGTGCGCTGCGCGCGATCGAAGCCGCCGGGCGCCTGTCAGCCATCAAGATCGTTGGGTTCGACGCGACGGACGACGCCGTGAAAGCCGTAAAGGACGGCAAGATGGCCGCGACAGTCGCTCAGAAGCCACGAACGATGGGGGCCATGGCGGTGGAGACCGCCAAGAAAGTACTTGATGGCGCGAGTGTTGATAAGTTCATACCTGTCCCGCTCGAGCTTGTCACAAAGTAGACGAAGTAGGCCAGGCCAGGCGCGACCGACGCCGCCCGTCGCAAGGCACACTGCGAGACGGCGCGCCGGGGGTTGGAGGTGGGGCGAGGGTTGCACCCTCGCCCCACCGTTCGTCTCGGAGTGAGATGCGTCTTGAAGCGGGACACACTTCCATGTCGCGTACCGCAGCCCGTTCTCGGGAAAGACTATAACGCCACGAAAGAATATAACGCTAAGGCGAAAAGGAAGAGGAACAAGTGGGAACGGGTGCGGTAAAAGGTCCAGTATACACCATTCGGCGCATTCTCAACGTGCTTTGGTTCTGGGCGGGTGCCACGCGCGCGGCCTTCTCGTCCGCGAGCATGGTGCCGGTGGCGCTGGGTGGCGCCGTGGCGGCCTCTCACGGCTCCTTCGCCACGGTGCCGTTCTTGTTGAGCGCCGCGGGCGTGCTCGCCCTGCACCTGGGGGCCAACCTCGTCAACGACTACTACGACTTCGCGAGCGGTGCGGATGAGATCCGCGACGACCGAACTCCCTTCTATGGGGGCGGCACGATCCTCGTTAACGGGACGCTGGACCCGTACGAGGTCTCTCAGGCCTACAGGGCGCTCTTCGCCGCGGCCGCCCTAATAAGTCTCATCCTGGCCGTGTCCCGAGGACCAGCTGTGGTCGCCCTGGGCCTTGCGGGCTTCCTCTGCGGCTACTGCTACACCGCACCGCCTCTGCGTCTCTCCTACATCGGGCTCGGCGAGGCCACGATCGGCCTCTCGTTCGGCCCGCTCACCGTCATCAGCGTATACTACGTGCAGGCCGGGAGGCTGGACGCAGGCGCACTCGAGGCCCTCGCCGCCTCGCTCCCAGTGGGCCTGCTGGTTGCAGCCATAGTCTTTGTGAACGAGTTCCCGGACCGCGCGGCCGACAGCGCCTGCGGCAAGCGCACGCTCGTCGCGCGCCTATCCCTACGGACAGCCGCAGCGGGTTACGCCGCGCTCGTGCTCGCGCCGTTTGCCGTCATCGCCGCAGCCATTTCCCTCGGATGGCTCCCGCGGGCGACGGCGCTCACGTATCTCGCCGCACCTCTGGCGTTTCTGGGCATCCGCAACTTGCGCGCGGCTTACGGCCTCTCCGCATCGCGCCGCGCCGCCGCGGCCAGCGGAGGGTACGTCGCGTCATGTCAGGTAGCCGCGAGTCTCTTCACCATTCTCTTGCACTTAGCGGTTGGGCTCCTCCTCTCCCTGGGGTTCATGCTAGGGTAGCCGCCCGCGCAGCCGACAATCATCAAGGCCCGGGGCCAGGGGGTGGGCGTCCATTTGAGGACAGCAGGCATCCGTGCGAGGAACTCACCCGCCGAGGAGCGGCACAAATTGCCTACGATCCGCCTGAGTGGGGGTGCAGAAACGCTCCCGACCTTTGGGAGGGGTTGCCGGTGATTGCACGAGGGGTGTCAAAATCCGGCCACTGGCCGGACGGGCCGGATTTTGGCGAAGCGCGCCCCGCTTGGGGCGCCGTCCCCGGGTGCAACACCGGCAGCCCGGCAACTACTGGAAGAGGCGCAAGGACTAACGCACCCTCACCTAGATTCCGATGATGGCCGCGACCCTGTCAGCATACTCCTTCGCCCTGCCGGCAGCGCTCTCCGCGGCGGCGGCCTCGGAGTAAATGTGGATCAAAGGCTCCGACGGGTCTGGCAAGACGAGCACCCAGCCATCATCAAAGAAGAGGCGCAGGCCGTCGATGAATTCGCGTCGCATATCTCCCGTCTCTTCGGCCAGCACTCGCATGACCCGGCCCTTATACTCCCATGGGCAGGCCACCGAACCGGTCACCATGGGCGGAATCGCCAGGTTATCCACAACGCAAGACAACCTGACGCCCTGGCGCGCGAGGAACTCGAAGACCTTTGCCAGCGAGAACATGGCGTCGAACGCCGGCTGGAATCTGGGGAAGATGAATCCGCCTTCGGTATCGCCGGCAAAGAGCACGTCCTGGCCCGCCCTGGAGGCGAACTCCATCAGAGACCGGGCGTCCTCCCTAGTCCGTACTATTCTCGCGCCATGCTGTGCCGCGATCCGGTCCACGGCGCTCGTGGCGCCCACGGTCGCCGCGATGAGAACACCGTCCCCGGTCGCGCCGCCCGCCGTCCCGGCCGCATCGCGCGTCGCCAACCAAACCATGGCCGCAAGGAGCGTGTTGCCTTCCACCACCCTGCCCGTTTCGTCCACGAGCGCCAGGCGCTCGCCGTCGCTTTCCACCAGCACCCCGACGTCGGCCTTGAGCGTGCTCACGGTCTCCGACAGCTTTTTGAGATGGGCCTCTCGGTCTTCACGGGTCTTCGGGGCGCGCGAGTGGTCGGGGTACGCGTTCAGGGCGACCATCTCGCATCCCAGCCTCCCGAAGATGCTCGGGAGGAACATCGACAGCCTGCTGTAAGCGTAGTCCACAACCACGCTAATGCGCGACTCCGCGATGATACGCTCGTCCACGTAGTTGAAGAAAGCCTCCGTGTAAGGCTCGAGCACCCGTCCGGGGAACTCCAGCTTACCTACCTCGTCCGCGTCGGTGCGGCGGAAGTCCTCGCGGAAGAAGATGTTCTCGATCTTGCGTTCGTGAGCCCTGGGCAAGTTGATGCCCTGCCTGCCGAAGAGCTCGATTAGGGTGAGCTTGGGATTGTCCGGAGATACCCGGATGTGCACCCCGCCGTCCACCCCGAGGGGCTTTATGTTGTAGCGGCTCACGGGAAGGGGTGTGGACCGGAGGTCGAAGATGTTCACGCCCACCGTCATGAGGCCGCAGATGATGGACCTGAGGATCATCCTGGACGCCGGATGGTCGTCGCGGCTCGTCGTGACGGTCGCCCCCTTGCCGATGGAGCTGCCGAACGACGCCCCGAGCTTCATCGCGAACTCGGGCGTGAGCTCGATGTTTGTGAGGCCCGTGACGCCCCTGTCTTTGAAGATGGAGCCCGGCCACTTCGTGCCCCAAATGAGGCTCATGGTGACACGCGACCCCGGCTCGATGATCTTGTTCGGCCAGACCTTGATCTGGGGCTGGAGCATGGCGCCTTGCTCGATCCTGCACCTGTCGCCTACGACCACGCCCTCATGGCACGTGACGAAGTCCTTGACGATCGCGTGCTGCCCGACTATGGCGCCCCGCACCTCGGCGCCCTGGCCCACGAAGGTGTCGGGCCATAGGATGCTTCGCTGGATGACCGCATCCCTCTCGATTATGCAGTTGTCACCCATGAAGGTGTACTCAAAACAGCCGGCGCCGGGGCCTATCAGGCAGTTCCGGCCTATGACGAGCGGGCCGGAGAGGCGGGCGTCAGGAGCGATCTCCGTGCCCTCGCCAACCCAGATGTCGGCGCCCATCTTGTTGCCCGGGATCTCCACCTTCACTTTACCCATCACGGCGTCCACCTGGGCCTGCCTGTACTGCTGGATGTTGCCGACATCGCACCAGTACCCGGATGCCACGTACGCGTATAGCCCTTTCCCGTCGCGGAGAAGCGCGGGGAAAACGTCCTGGCTGAAATCGACGGGCCTCCCCGGGTCGATGTAGTCGAGCACCTCGGGCTCGAGGATGTATATCCCGGTATTGACCGTGTCGCTGAACACCTCCCCCCAGCTCGGCTTCTCCAGGAACCTGCGGATTCTACCTTCGTCATCGGTGACCACGATGCCGTACTCGAGGGGGTTGTCGACCCTCGTGGTGACTATGGTAGCGACAGCCGATTTCTCCTCGTGAAACCTCACCGCTTCCCGAAGGTCGATGTCGGTGAGCGCGTCACCGCTTATGACGAGCACTCGTTCCCTGCCGAATACCTCGGCAGCCTTCTTTACGCTGCCGGCGGTCCCGAGGGGCACATCCTCCACCGAATAGGAGAGGTGCAGCCCGAGCTCGGCCCCGTCGCTGAAGAAGCTCTCGATCTCGTCGGCAAGATAATAGAGCGTGACGGCGATGTCCGTGATGCCGTGGCGCTTCAGGAGCTCGAAGATGTGCTGTATGATGGGCTTGTTGGCCACGGGCACCATCGGTTTCGGACGGTTGCACGTAAGCGGACGCAGCCTGGTTCCCTCTCCACCCGCCATGACCACCGCTTTCATGTCAAGCCCCCCACTCGCAATGCCGGTCCCGTTTTACTTCGGCGACAGCACCGAGAAATCGAGCCACGGGAACGCGTCATCCAGGTCGCTCACTGTGGCGAGGTAACGCGCGGCCTCCTCGCGGGCTTCGACGCTCGCTCCCGACCCAGCCCCAATGCCACCGGGCCCGGCCGCCTCGAGGACCTCCTCCGCGTAGTCCATGAGCCTGTCAAACCTCTCGGCATGCTCCCTGAAACGCCTCGCCCCATACTCCGTCGCCTGCCGTTCCGTCACGAGGAACGGCCAGTCGCTGGACATGAGCAGGAAGAACTCCCTCAACGCCTGGGCCTTTATGCTATCAAGGAAGTCGGGACAGGCACGACCGCCTCCCTCCAGCTGGCCCGCCGGCCGACCGGCCGACCGGCCACCGTCAGGCTCGCACAACGCCGCGAGCCTTTTCACCCGCGCTTCGGCTGCGTGGATGATCTCCCACATCCAGGCGGTCCCGTCGTTGAACCACACATCGTGCCCCCCGCCTCGTCCCCACGACGACTCGGTAACATCGATGGCCTCCTGCGGTGGGTGCTCGTCGAGCACCTGCCCCGCGGATCTCGCGGCCAGCCAGGCACTCCCTGAGAGCCCCTTGAGCACTTCGCCGAGCCACTCCACTCCCTCGTACCACCAGTGTCCGAAGAGCTCCGTATCGTACGGCGCCACGACCACGCCATGCTCGCCCGTCTTCACCCACCAGTCGTTTACAAGCTCGTGGACGAGTCCGACGAAGTGGGCTGCGTGTTCCCTGAGCTTGGCCGACGCCGCATCGACATCGTAAACCTCTTTCGCTCCCAGGTCCGTGTCCCTCGACGTGACGCGCCAGTATTGGAGGCCCGAGATATCGTCCTTCTTATGGAACTCCCGATACGCCCCATCACCGGGATAACCAAGCCACGACGACCACACCTGGGCCGTTACGCGCTCGTTCCTCCCGAAGCATGCCACACGCGACCCACTCACAAAGTAGGGCTTGAAAGTCGTTCGTCCCGACTCGCCGCCCCGGCCTGCTCGCGCCTGGCCGGCCAGGGTCTGGTCAGCTCGGGCGGGCCTGCTCCAAGCGGCACCGGCGCCCGCAGCCGTCGCGTGAACCGCGCCGCCGCCCGCTTCGGCCCGCGCCCCCGTGCCCGTTGGCCCATCACCGTGACCACTCGCTATGCCGATGGGCTCCCCGCCTTCGACAGCATGCCTGTCGACGAAGAAGTACTCCAGGCCCAGCGCCTGAAGATAGTCTTCCAAGCCGGGCCTGTAGGCGCACTCCGGCAACCATATCCCCCGCGGAGCCCTGCCGAAACGCCTCGTGTAACTCTCACATCCGGCGGCGAGCTGGGCTCGAATAGACGTGTCCTCGCGTAGGAGCGGCAGGTAGGCATGCGTAGCCGCCGACGTGATTATCTCGACCACCCCGCGCTCTTGGAGCTCGCCGAACGCCCCCGCGATGTCGCAGGCGTACTCGCTGCGGAACACGTTTATCGCGCGCCCGTACCTCTCACAGTAGGCCGCCGCCTGTCGCTCGCGGGCGCGATCGCCCGCAAGCCTGAACCGGCCCCGGTCGTTCTCTGCCCGCGCGAGGCGGGCCTCCGCCCATCTCAGAAAGCCCTCGCGCATGTAATCATCATCAAGCTGGTCCAGGAGGATCGGGGTGATGCCCAAAGTCACGCTCACGGACCCCTTGCGCTGCACGGCGGAGAGGTGCCCCGCTCTGGCAGGCTCATCTGCTCCCGAGCCGCCCCCCTCCCCCTGCGACCGCCGCGTCCGTGTGCGCTCCGCCCCTTGCGCCTCTGCCAGGGGTTCCCAAGGAACCGCCCGGAGGAGCTCCAAGAGCAGGATGTACGATTCGAGCATCGCCTCGTACAGCCATTCCTCTCCGAAAGGCCACATTCCCGCCTTACGACAATAGGGTATGTGGCTATGAAACACGAATACGAGAGATCCTCTGGGTCCGGTGTCGCCCGCCGGAGGATCCGGCGAAAGACCCGCCTCGCGATGCACCTCGGTGGCCATCTTCTGTGCGCGGCTCCGCGCGCCCTGCCCTGCCCGCGCAGCCCGCAGCCCTCAGGCCCGCAGGCCGCAGGCCGGTCTGCAACGCCTATCGGCCCCCAGGCCCCAGGCTGATCCTCAGCTCAGCGTCTACCGCGTCCGCCAAGAGTGGTGGGGCAACGGCCCGGTTCGGCTGAATGGCACGCCTCGCCGCTCCCTCCTTTCACGCGTGCGTCTTCACGTAACGTATCACTGTGCGGGGGCAGGCCCGCCCTGCCGCCCGCCCGTCATTCGTCTCCTGTTGGCCTGGCTGGGCTTTGCGTGCTCTTTGCGTGCCCTGCATTGCGCATCCTCGTGCCTGGCCTGCCCCCGCCGCCCCCGATGCGGCCGACCGCGCACCGCGCGCGCCGCGCACACAGCACCACACACATGCGCCCCGCCGCCTGCCCCGCCACGCCTACCACGCCACCCGGGCCGCCTCGGCGCGGACACGTTCGTACACAGAGTGCGTGGAGGCCGCGACCGCGTCCCACCCGAACCTTGAGAGCGCGTCCTCGCGGCCGCGCTGCGAAAGGAGGCTCCGAAAGCCGGCGTCGCAGAGCACCCGGCGGATCCCCCAGGCAAGAGAGTCGGCGCTCCCTGGGTAGACCTTGACGCCCGTCTCCTCGTGCCGGATGACCTCCGAAAGCCCGCCGACGTCCGACGCCACGACCGCCGTGCCCCTCGCCATCGCCTCCAGCGCCACGATGCCGAAAGGCTCGTAGAGGCTGGGGAACACCGCCACATCGGCCGCGGCGTAGAGCGCGTCGCGCTCCTCATCGCTGATGCGGCCCGCGAACGTCACCGCCTGGCCAAGTCCCATTTTCGCGGCCTTTTCCTGGAGGACGCTCGCGTAGTACCCGTCGCCAGCGATGACGAACCGCGTGTTCGGCACCTCCGCAAGCACCTGGGGGACGGCGTCGAGCAACACGTGAACTCCTTTCTCGTATACGAGCCTGCCCACGTAGAAAACCAGTCGATCCTCGGGACGGGCGAACCGAAGTCGCGTTTGCCTCACGAACTCCGCGTCCGGCGGCCGAGACATTTCGGGGTCCACGCCGTTGGGGATGACGTCTATCTTGTCCCCGGGCAGCGAGAATATCCTCCTGAGCTCGTCAGCCATGTAGTGGCTGCAACATATGACCCTCCACGCCTCATAGGTGATCATCCACTCGACCTCATGAATGTATTTCTGAAGGTCCGAGTGGATGCCTCTATTTCTACCGTATTCCGTGGAGTGAACCGTGAGGACGAGCGGTATGTGCAGGGCGTGTTTGAGGGACTTGGCCGCGAACCCGACCAGCCAGTCGTGAGCGTGCAGAACGTCGTATACATCGCAGCCGCGCGCCTCCGATACCGTTCGGCTGGTAAGCCCGAAGTTGGCTTCCATGACGGTATGAAGGAACGCCCCCCCGCCACCGCCGTAAGGATCACCGCTTGCCTGGATGATCGAGCGCGCGACCCGGGACACCTTCACGCCGTCTTGAACCGAAGACGCCGCGTCTCCTCCGGAGCTCGCGCATATCACATGCACCTCATCGCCGTGTCTTGTGAGAGATCTCGCGAGGCCCGAGACCGCGGCACCGAGCCCTCCGACCACCTCAGGCGGGTACTCGTACGAAAGCATCAAAACGCGCATGGATCCCGCCTCCTGTGTTGTCATGGTTCTACAGAACCTCCCGCGTATCCTTCCCCGCCGCCCACGCGCCCGCGGCCCACAGCCGGGCATGCGGGATCCCCCCGACCCAGGGCCCCGGCCGTGTCGAGCGGGCTCGAAACCCGCGATCCTTGGAACAAGGAATCCTCGAGTCAATGTAGTAAACAATAGGCGATGACAGGGGTGCCCGCGCGCCGCCCGTGCGCGAGCAGGCAACACCCGGCAAGATCTAGAGCGAACGCGGAGGGTCGAGCATGGATTTCATGGATGTCGTCAAGGAGCGACGAAGCGTGCGTGCTTACCAGAACCGGGACGTATCCGTTGACACCCTCGAAAGGGTGCTGGAGGCTGCGAGGCTCGCGCCGTCCGCGAGCAACCGTCAGATGTGGAAGTTCATCGTGGTGCGCGATCCGGAGAGGCGCCAGCGCCTGGCGGAGGCTGCCAACGGCCAGTCGTTCGTGGCTCAGGCGCCAGTGGTGATAGCTGGGGTCGCCCTGCGCACTAACCACGTGATGAGCTGTGAAGTCCCCAGTTACGCGGTGGACCTCGCTATCGCCATGGAGCACATCGCGCTCGCGGCCGCGTCCGAGGGGCTCGGCACGTGTTGGATCGGAGCGTTCTCGCAGCCGAAGGCCAGGGAGGTTCTGGGGGTTCCGGATCAGTACAAGATCGTTGCGCTGATGCCGCTGGGATACCCAGCCGACAGCCCGAGACCCAAGATAAGGAAATCCCTCAAAGACATCGTCTGTTACGAGAGATTCTCAGAGTGAGGGCTGCCTTCGCCGGCGCCCCGCCCCGCCGCGGACCGATCACAGGGCCGCTGCGCCCGGCCTAAACCTAAGAACGGATGGGGCGAGCGGACAGGCGCCCCGGGCGGTCAGGCCCGCTAGGCCCGCCAACGACTCGTGGACGGGCCGGGAAGTTCGCGGCGTCTGCCGGGTTCGGGGAGACGGGCGGAGATAGAGAGTGTCAGAAAACTCGTGGAAGGAGGAAAGCCCCTCCTCCTCCGTCCCTGGCTTGCGGGGCCCCGTGCAAGCCCGTGCAGACGGACGACGGGACGGAAATGGGGGAGTGGCGGAGTGTCATGGCACGCAAAGGAAACAGCGAGAATAACGCCCCAAAGAAACACCGCAACAACAGCAGGATACCTAGAAAAACCCCATGGACCGTCGACGAGGTCCGTGAGATGACCACCGACAAGATCCTCGCCACTCTCCATAGCCTCGGCATCTCCATATCTATGGACGACTTCCGGGAGGAAGTGAAGGAGTTCTGCTCCGCGGAGGACCTGAGCGAGCACTGGTTTGAGACCCAGCCCGTCACGGCCACCGGATGGGACGAAGACTTCCCGTGGTACGCGGCGTGGGTCCTTTGGGAGCGACTCGATGGCGACACCATCCCCTACGAAAGCATAACCGAGCTCATGGCAGAGGAGTACATGTTCGATATCCGCGTGCCCAGGAGCAAGGGCGATGAGGAAGAAGACGAGGACTACCCAGAGCTCGAGGAGGAAGATTACGACGAATTCGATGTCGAGGACGAGGACGACGAATACGAAGACGAAGACGAGGATGAGGACGAGGACGAAGGCCCGTTCAGCGAGTTCGACATGGTGGAATCCGCGTCGGAGTCGTCCGTGCGCTGGATGCAGTTGCGAGCCTGGGATTACATTAAGGCCCTTTTCGCAGGGAAGGCCGCCTCAATCGAGCAGGCCATGGAGATCTGCTCAGGTGCCTCATCGCTCGGTGAATGGTGCGTCACGCTAGCTGATAATCTCGGCTTCGAGGCCGCGTCCATACCGAGCCTTACCCGCGAAAGGCTGAGGTTCGCGAGGGAGTTCTGCGAGGTGTTCCCCGAGAGTGGTGAGGAATACATTCAGCTGATGCGGTCGGCCGAAGCCGAGGCACTGTTCGCCCTCGGCCGGGTAGACGAGGGCGATGAGGTGTTCAGGACGATCGTGCAGCAGTGGCCCAATTGGGTCTGGGGCTACATACGGTGGGGCGATATGTATGCTGATAGAGCCGACGCACATCCCGAGTACGCGGCGCGCGCGCGGGAGATCTTCAATGCTGCTCTTCAGCATGCTGACGAGTCTGACGCAGAAGTCATCCGCGAGCGTCTGGAGGATCTCGGAGACTCCTGAGAACCCTCCGGTAGGATAAGGGGGCGACTGCGTATGCAGGCGCTTTTTCTAGTACTCAACAAAACGGAACAGCTGGACGAGGTCCTCAAGACCCTTTACGATTGCGGGGTGCGTGGGGCAACCATTATAAACAGCACGGGGATGGGAAGGCAACTATCTCGGCACGTGCCGATTTTCGCTAGCTTCGGGTATATCGCCGGTGGAGACCGCCCGTACAACTACACCATTTTCGCTGTCATGAAGGACGACAAAGTGCCGCGGGTGATCGACATGTTGAACCGCCTACTGGGAGATCTTTCCCGTCCCGGCACAGGCATACTCTTCACTGTTCCGGTCGGGACGGTAGTGGGCCTCGCTCCGGATGACTCCGCGACCGAAGTCCGAACGGGCGAGGATCAAAAGGACAAGATGTAGGTCGGTCCTGACGGTGCAGGAGCCACCGGGGGCGTGGTCCCGAAGAGAGGCGAGACAGACGTGACGAGCATGAACATCGTGCTAAGTGGGGGGTTTTTGCTGCTGGTTGGGCTTATAGCGGGAAAGGCGGCCAACCTGCTTAAGTTCCCCGCTGTGACGGGTTATCTTGTGGCGGGAATCGTCGTTGGCCCACCGGTGCTGAATCTGCTTACGCAAGATCTTCTTTCAGCATCCGTGTGGATTAGCCATGGCGCACTGGCGCTTATAGCGTTCAGCATAGGGTCTGAATTCACAGTTGATAACATTAGGCGGCTCGGCCCAAGGGTGCTAGTGATCGCGACGCTCGAGGCACTCGGGGGCACCGTAGCCGTGTTCGCGGCAATGCGGCTGGTTTTCCATCAGTCGGTGGCGGTGTCACTCCTTTTCGGTGCCATAGCTGCGGCCACCGCCCCGGCGGCCACGATAATGGTGGTCCGTGAGCTTAGAGCACGCGGGCCCATGACGGATACCCTTCTTGCCGTGGTAGCGATAGATGATCCTGTATGCGTCATGGTCTTCGGTGTGGCATCCGGTATAGTGGTCATGCTCACGGGCGACGGATCGCTCTCCCTCACGTCCATGATCCTGCAACCTATCGCCGAAATCCTGAGCGCGATAGGCATGGGCGCAGCCGCGGGGATCCTGGTGACGCGTCTCATGGTTGGGCTGCGTGACCGCTCAGAGACGCAGGTGCTCATGCTGGGCTCGATCCTCGCCGCGGCGGGCCTGGCGATAGCGATCGGGTTGTCCCCGCTTCTTACTTGTATGGCTCTTGGATCAACGGTTGGCAATCTTTCCAAGCGATCAGGGATTGCGTTCGAAGCCATCAAGGCTCTGGATACTCCGATCTACGTGGTGTTCTTCGTGCTCTCAGGGGCCGGCCTCCACACCGAGCTCTTGAGAAGCGTCGGGATCCTTGGAATAGGCTATGTCCTCTTCCGCATCATAGGCAAGATAGCGGGTGCCGCAGTGGGTGGAGCGCTCACCAAGGCACCAGGCGTTGTGCAGAAATACCTGGGGCTGGGTCTGGTTCCGCAGGCTGGCGTGGCATTGGGCTTAAGTCTTCTTGTCAAGCAGCAATTCCCGGGCATCGGCGAGATGATATCCACGACTGTCGTAGCGTCAACGGTTGTCTATGAGCTGATAGGCCCGGTATTCTCAAAGATGGGGATCACGCTGGCCGGTGAAGTCGGGATGGCTAGAGACGAGAGCGTTTAGCCTGGCCGAAGCCAGGGGGCAGTAGGTGTCACTTGACGCAGAGGCGAATAGGATCAGAGTAGAAGCGAAACCGCGGGCTCGTTGCCCTCTCTTGCGCGAAGATTTGGAGACTCCGGCAAGGTCCGTCGCCTTCCGGGCGCCGGCGGACGGCGGACGCCTGTAGACGCCTGCAAATGCACGGTCGGGGGAGGCGTGTATCATGTATGCAGCGGCGTCGCTCAAGGTTCTGGCTGACGTGCTCACGCTGTCCAGGGGCATCATAGCCATCTTCCTGTTGCGCGCGAGGAGCCTCCAGGAGCCTGCCGATGTGGTGCGCTTTGTGGTGCTCCTCACCTTGTTAGGATGGACGACGGACGTCTGCGACGGCAACCTCGCGCGGGCCTCCGGACGCACGGGGGGTAGGATCGCGTCTGCGGACTTCCCACTGGACATACTCATGATGTGGAGCGGTGGGTACGTATTCGCGCGCGCCGGGATCATCCCGGCCGCCGTGTTCTCGGGCTACTCCGTGCTCATGGCGGTCGCGGCGCTCTTCTCGAGGTTCAACAGGGCCGTGCTGCTCGGGTTCTCGGCCCCGCTCGCGGCCCTGCCTCTCGTTGTGAGCTACGCGTGCGCGCCCCGCTACTTCGCCATATTCGTGCTGTGGATCGCCATCGTCCTGGTGGCGGATTGGAGACGCTTCACCCAAGTGGTCGACTCGTTCATCGACGCGCTTCCCGAGCCTGAGCGCCGCTTCATCAGAAGCGTCCTGGGCCGACTCGGGTTCCGCCACACCGGCCTCTCGCGGTAGCCGCCGTGGCGGGGCAGGGCCGCGCTAGTTAATGCGCCACGCCACCGGCGGCGGCGCCGGGCCGCCGGGACGGGAATGCCGCACTCACGGAGCCCCAGGGAAGCCCGCACGCAAGGACACGCAGGGCCCGCCGGGCAAGCCGGCAGGCCCCGGGGCTTGTAGGCTCTCAGCACTCTCAGCACTCGGCAGGACCCTCTTTGCGAGACCCGCTGCCGACACGAAGCGGACACCGAATCACGCCGGGCTCATGCCGGGTCAGGCCCTCCGCAGCTGCACGGCCTGCCACCGATTGCCGCAAGCCTCGCACTCCATCCAGTATGTGTAAAGAAACCCCTGTTGACACGCGGTTATCCCGATGGTGTACTCCCGGCCGGCTTCCCGGCCGCATTTCGGGCAAATCCGCAGCACCCGGACCTCCTCCCTCCGTTCTCTGTCTCGGCATCACATGATGCCGCATCGGGAGCCCGCGCTCCTTTCGTCGTCATTCGAACTCCCTGCTTGCGATCATATGCTGCGGCAGGCCGTCCCGGATACCGCGGGTACTTCGGATACCGTCGCAGGCCCGGAGGGCCACCATGAGGCACTCCTGCGCCGCCCGCACGACCCATGCCATGACTAGGGTCAATCTCCGGCTTTCGCGCTCCTATCCTGGTCTTCGAGGGCGATCCGTTTCATGGCCTCGAGCGCGATGGAGATGATCATGTCCTCGCCGCGCAGGAAATCCTCATCTGTGGCGTGGTTGGCAATGGGTATCGATACCTTGCCGGCCGACTTGATCACTTTGGTCTTCGGCCCGCCATCCATGACGAACAACGCGCCGCATCGGAACCGTCGGTAGTGCCCAAGGATGAACACTGTGTCGCTCTCCATTTCGACACATATGACCCCCGCGTCCACCAGCATCTTGTTGAACTCCGGGTTTGGCGGAGCGTAGAAAGCGTCTCCGGCGGACACTACGCCGATGTGGATGCGCGCCCCGAGCTCACGAGCGACGTCATAAAGCGTGCGGGTCACAAAAAAGTCGGCCACCGCAGGGAAGGGCCCGGGGAGGAACTTGTACGAGGTCCCCCCGTCGCGATACGTTGCCGTGGCGATCGCGATATCCCCCACGCCGATGTTATCCTGAAGCCCGCCGGCCGAGCCGACCCGGATGAACGTGTCCGCCCCCATCCTGCCTAGCTCCTCCATGGCGATAGCCACCTGGGGCCCGCCCATCCCCGTGGAACACACGGTCATCCGCACGCCACCATAATAGCCGGTATGAACGAACATCCCCCTCGTGGCGCTTACTTGCCTGACGTCTTCCAGCCGCTCGGCGATCTTTCTGCCGCGAATGTGGTCGCCCGGAATGAAACAATAACGCGCGATGTCCTCGTCCCGGGCCTTGATGTGGTGTTGGGTGTACTCCGGCCCGCCCACGTTCAGCACTTCGAGCTTGAGCTCGGGCTTCCCACGGCCACAAGCTGTCCCTGCCATCATCTCTCCTCCCCTTTCCCCATCTCGCGCACCTAAGTATGGCGCCATAAGTCTTCGTCCTCTTTCTTGGCGGCGTCAGGGTTGCCGGTGCTTGCACGAGGGGGCGTGGAGAATTCGGCCATCTCACGCGCCGAATTCGAACGAGGCGCGCCGCAAGCGCGCCGTCCCCGGAGGTCAACACCGATAGCCATAGGCAGGACCCCTCCGCCGAAAAGTAGCGCGAACTTCTGGTGACATACTTAGACTTCGAGCTCGGCCTTCGTGCCGCATGACTCAAGCACGCGAGCCCAGAGCCCGGCCATGCGCAATGCGGACCCAAGGCCCACCTCCCCGAGGGTCTTGCCATCAATGGCCCCTCAAAGGACCTGCTCCGAAAGGCCCTCCAAGAGGTGCACCTCAAGAGACGCACCTGGTGCAAATCGCCTTGAAGCTGTCTCCCGCGAGGTCTCCTGCGGGCACGCCCAGCCAGTCCGCGACCGTGCGACCGAGATCTGCAAACGTGTGACGCGTGCTGAGGAACGCGCCCGCCCGCACCGCGCTCCCGTACACGAGCAGCGGGACGTACTCACGCGAATGGTCCGTGCTCGGCGTGGTGGGGTCACACCCGTGATCGGCGGTGATGACGAGCACGTCGCCTTCGTGGAGCACGCCCGCAAGGTCCTCCATCATGCGGTCGAGCTCGGCGAGAGCCCTTCCGTAACCGTGGACATCGTTGCGATGTCCCCAGAGCATGTCGAAGTCTATGCAGTTCGCGAATATGAGCCCCCGGCCGCGCTCGGCGGCAAAGCGGATCACCGCTTTCATGGTGTCCTCGTTGTTACCGGTGTGGTCCGACCTCGTGAGGCCCCGGAAGGCGAAGATGTCCTCGATCTTGCCGACCCCGATGACATCCATCCCGGCCTCTTTCACGCAATCTAACACGGTGCGGCGCGGAGGCTCGATGGAAAAGTCCTTGCGGCGCTCGGTCCTCGTGAAGTTGCCCGGCGTCCCCACGAAAGGCCGCGCGATCACCCGTCCCACGCCGTGCTCTCCCACGAGAATGGACCTGGCGATCTTGCACATTTCGTAGAGCCGCTCAACCGGGATCACATCCTCGTGCGCGGCGATCTGGAACACGCTGTCGGCGGACGTATACACGATGGGGAACCCCGTTCTCATGTGCTCCTCGCCAAGCTCCTTGATGATCTCCGTGCCCGAAGCGGGCTTGTTACCGAGGACCTTCGTGCCGATCGCCTTTTCGAAGGCGTCGATGACCTCTCGCGGAAACCCGTGCGGATACACGGGAAACGGTCGGTCCAGCACCACGCCGGCGATCTCCCAATGGCCGGTGGTAGTGTCCTTTCCGGCGGACCTCTCAGCCATGCGCCCGTATGCGGCGAGCGGGGCCGGCACGGCAGGCACCCCCGCGAGCGGCTCCCCGAAGGCTTCTACGAGATTACCGAGGCCGAGACGCCCCAAGAAGGGCATGTCGAGCCCTCCCACCGCTTTCGCGGTGTTACGAAGCGTGTCGCTCCCGCTGTCCCCGTACGCGGCGGCGTCCGGCAGCGCTCCCATGCCGACGCTGTCCATTACGATGAGTATGACCCTGTCTACCGGTGCGGTCCTAACAATATCGCCTCTTCCCATGCCTCTTCCCACGTGGTACATGCCTCCATTATCCGAATGTCCAAAGATGCCCGGCTCGGGGGGCAATGCGCTCTCTCATCTTTCACCCTTCATCTTTGCGGGCGGCGGCGAGCACGGTGATGACGACCTTGGCGCCGTCCCTCACGCCTCTTAGGAGCTTCGGAATCTCCGCCCCGCCTTCGAGCCTTCCGAAAACGTTCACGGGGCTTGCGGGACGGATCTCATTGCCTCGGCTCACAGGCGTGGGCCCGAAGAATATGCAGAAAGCCCGGCCGGGCGGCCAGTAACCGAGGTCGCCGGCCTCCACGACGGCCTTCGCGTTCTCTTCCGAAAGCCTCACGGGAATCTCGAAGTAGATCTCGTCGCCCCATCTATTCGCAAGCCCGGTGATGGGAAGCGCGCCCCAGATAGCGTCGGCAGTGCGCGTCTCGTTGAGGACCGCCACCGCCTTGACGTCTCCAGCCGTTATTGAAATCCTCCTCGACATAACCTTCCCACCTTTCCGTCGTACATTTGTGGTTTCGCCCCGTCAGGCCAAATCCCTCCTAGGTCTAGGTGCACCCGGATGGCTCCCAGGTGGCGGTGCGTCAGCCCCCGCCCGTCACAAGGGTACCAGGGTTGCGCGGGTCGGCGCCGCTGGTGGCGCGGCGGGTTTGATGCGCCTCGTTTGTTGTGCGCAGGAAGATCTCGGTTGCCGGCGAAACTTACGATGTGGACCCGCGGGGCCGGCGGGGCTGGCGGAGCCGGCTCGGCTCGGCTTGATTCGGGAAGGCCGAAACGCGGGCACGGTTGGTGGCAGGCGGAGCCGGTCGCAAAGGCATGGCCTGATGCGGATGGAGGTGGCAGGTGTGAGCCAGGTGGACATCATACGGGCGGTGCAATCCGTGGCAAACCCCGTGCTCGACGTGGTTTTCGGCGCCATCACTATGTTGGGCGCCGAGGGTTTCTTCGTGGCGATGGTGGCGGTGCTTTTCTGGACGGTGTCAAAGCGGCTCGCCGTGAGGACGGGAGTGCTCCTCATCCTGTCGTCGTTCGTGAATTCCGAGCTCAAAGACCTCTTCCGGATGCCCCGCCCGTCTCCCGAGGACGTGCGCGTCATAATGCCTGAGACGGGCGGAGGATACGGGTTCCCGAGCGGTCATGCACAAGCGTCGACGGTGTTTTGGGGCTATCTCGCTCATACCATCCGAAAGCGCTGGTTCACCGCCGTCGCTATCGTGCTCGTTTTCCTCATAGGCCTCTCCAGGATATACCTGGGGGTCCACTTTCCCGGCGACGTAGTCGGCGGCTTCTTGTTCGGCGGGATCATCCTCGCAGCGTACATCTGGGTCACCGGCCGCCCAGAGCTCGGCGCGGTCTCTTCCGCGCGCACCTGGTTGCTCGTCATTGTGGTCGCTGCGGCCCCGTTCGCTCTGCTCCTCGTTTACAGGTCACCCGAAGCGTTCAAGATGGTTGGATTCCTGGCGGGCGTCGGTGCGGGTTACGTGCTTGAGGAGAGGTTCGTGCGCTCAGAGGAGCGCGCGCCCATCGCCACTCAGGTCGCGAAGGTGGTCATCGGCCTCGGGGGAGTCTTCGCGCTCCGCGCGGGGCTCAAGGCGCTCTTTGCTCCTGAGCCGGTGGTGCTCTCTCTCGTGCGGTATGCGGCGATGGCCGTGTGGGCGAGCCTGGGCGCGCCTTTCGTATTCGCCCGGGTGCTCGGCATCCCCCGGGAGCCGTGAAAGATAGGGGCTTGAAGATTGCGCCCCGCGCCCCAAGCCCTTTTGTGTCCAGAAGACCAGATCGGGCCAGACCGGGCATTGAGCCCACATAGGGACTCGGATTCCGGACTCTGCGGTGTTTTGGTAAAGGCGGGAGGCACGGGCATAGGCACGGGCACGGGGACGGGGACGGGGAGTGGGACTGGGAGTGGGGGTGGAAGTGGGAGTGGGAGTCGGACGGGCATGGACAGGGGCAGGAGCGGGAGCGGGAGCAGGAGAGGAAAACGGGCAGGAAATCGCGCAGGCGGCGCGAATACAAGTCACTGCGCGCAAATACTGGTCTGCCTAGGAGCAAAGCCACGCCCCGCGTCTGCCGGGCTCCAGCGTCAGCAGGCGCGAGGGGCTGGTTCGGTGTCATGCCGTGACGTAGGGAACAGGGGGGCAGCAAGCATTACGCACATCGCGCTTCGCCTCGCACGCGCGATGCGCGGAACACATAAGGGGCGGAACAGTGATGCACATCACTGGACGGCTCTCAATGATGACGCAAGGAACGGCTGGGGAAGGACCCGCCACACGCGTCACCCGCCCCGCCTCGACGAGTGACGTAGGAGATGTAGGAAACGCTTTGTGAAGAACCCGTGATGTGGGGAATGGGTGAGGCCGCAAAGATGATGTGCGGCACCAGTCGGCCGCCAGGCAGGCGGGCCGGCGGGCAGATAGGCGGGTAACATGAACGAAAACTCGAGGAGGGTCCTGAGATGCAAAGCACGTTCGCCTCGCGCGCACGAAAGGTCCAGCGCTCCGAGCTTGCGGCTCTCTTCGCGCTAGCGGAAGAGCCTGCGGTGATATCGTTCGCGGGCGGCTTTCCCGACCCCGAGTGGTTCCTGCCGGAGATCATCGACATAAGCGAGGAGATAATGCGCACGAACCGCGGGGTTGCTCTCCAGTACGGCCCGACGCCCGGTTTCACGGCGCTCCGCGAGTTCATGGCGGCGCGGCTCACCCGTCAGGGGATGAAGTGCAGCGCAGCTGACGTCCTCATAACGAGCGGCTCGCTCCAGGGCCTGGACCTTGTTTGCAAGGTCTTCCTCGAGCCAGGCGACGTGGTGCTCACCGAGGCTCCCACATACATTGGGGCTCTCCAGACGTTCGCAGGCTACGAAGTGGACATCGTAAGCGTCCCGGTAGACGCCGAGGGCATGAGGATCGATGAGCTCGAGTCGCTGCTCGCGGACGTGCGCGCAGGCAAGCGGGCAGGCGGCCGCATGCCGAAGTTCATCTACACGATTCCATCGTTCCAGAACCCATCGGGGTGCACCCTGAGCCTCGAAAGGCGGCGGGCCCTTCTCAGCGTCGCGTCCAGGTTCGGCGTTCCTGTGGTGGAAGATCACGCGTACGCCGAACTGCGGTACGACGGAGAGGATATCCCCTCTCTGAAGGCCCTCGACGAAGACGACATCGTCGTCCACCTCGGGACATTCTCCAAGATCTTCTCGCCCGGCCTTCGCCTGGGCTGGATGGTCGGCCCAAGGCTGGTCATGGAGAAGGCTATCCTCTTCAAGCAAGGCACAGACCAGTGCTCCAACTCGCTGGGCCAGATGATGGCGCTCGAATACGGGAAGCGGGGTCTCATAGAGAAGCAGATAGAAGTCACCATCGCGAGCCTCCGGAGGAAGAAGGACGAGACACTGAAGGCTCTCCGCACGTGCTTTGGCGACAGCATAACCTATACCATTCCCCAGGGCGGATTCTACACATGGGTGACATTCCCTGAGGGCGTCGACACGGTGGCGCTTCTGCCGCGCGCTGTCAAGGAATACCGCGTCGCCTACGTTGCAGGCCCGTCGTTCTATGCCGATCGCTCCGGCGGGAACCAGGCCCGCCTTTGCTTCAGCCAGCCGAGGGTGGACCAGATCGAGGAGGGCATCCGTCGGTTGCACGAGTGTCTTAGCGCGCGCCTCGCGCAGTAGACCAACTGAACCAGCGACGCAGTATCAGACTCCTTCGGCGTGAAAAGGAATCCTTGTCCGGGTCCACCGTATTTGAGCCCACGCGGCACAAGAAACAGCGCAAGAAGTCGGGCGGCGCTGCCGTCCGCGCTCACCATCTCGGTCCTCGCCATGGCCCGTTGCCCTGGCGCCCGTTCCCGTTCGTGCCGCCGATGCGGCCGAAGTTGGCCAGCTCGCGACGCAGCCGCGCCTCGATGCTCGCAGGCAAGCGGCGCACAGGAATGGGAATAGGCTCACCGGCATCGGACTCGCCGGCGCCCGGGTCGCCTGGGGCGCCGTCAAGTCTCGACCTGCCCGGCCCCGGCTCCGGCCCCGACCGCTGCCACGGGTGTGAGCGCTGCCATGGCTGCCACGGGTGGCGTGCCGGCCGCCCTTGGCCTCCGGCCTGAAACGGCCCGGAACCAAGCCGGGGCCCGCCGGTCTCGCCGGCTCCGTCCCCCTCGGCCTCACGTGTTTCTGTCGATGCCACAGAAGGCCCGGAAGCCTCGTGCCAGCCCGTCGCCTCTCGCCCCGGCACGACCGAGACTGCGGCAGGCCGCTCCACCGGCTTGGGCGTGTATGGCTCCATTTCCAGCAGATCGTGGAGGATGATGAGAGCGGCCTCCTTGTCCGGAACGCGGCCGCGCGGCGACAGATCGGGGTCGTTCTGTGCAAAGGGCGGAACCGGCGCCCCAACGCAGGACGGGCAGCCGTCCTCGCACTTGCACGCCTTCACGAGCTCCAGGCACGCCCTCAGCACGTCCTCAAGCGACCTGTACGCGCGCTCGGCGAATCCCACCCCGCCGGGATAGCGGTCGTACACAAACAGCGTCGGCGAGCCTGTATTGAGCGAGTCCACGACCGCCCCCACGTCCCTCGGGTCGCACATGGCGTAAAGCGGCACGACCTCCGTGATGACGTTGCCGATCCCGTAGAGCCCCTCGGATGGGTCCCTGCCCCATTTGCGCACCAGATTGAGCGTGGAGATCGGCGGCACCAGCCAAAAGGCGACGGTCCCCATGACCTGCGGCGGGAGGCTCACCTTCCCGAAACCGATGCTCTCCCGGCCGTGAAACTTGATCTTCTTGAACATGTACACGAGCGAGGTCACCGTGACGTCGCCGAACGCCGCGGTCGCCTGATGAAACGCCTTGTTCTCCTGCTCGTTCTCGATTTTCACCGTCGACTCAGAGATGGACTGCGTGAAGTAGTCGACGTCAGCCTTCTCCACAAAGGCGACCTTCTTCTCCACGTCGAGCTCTGATACGAAGTAGGTCTCCCCGTCGTGCAAATAGATCGCCTCTGGGTGGATTTGCTCGAAAGCCGAAGGCTCGTCCATGGTGCCGATCACGCGGTTCGCCGAGGTGTCCTTCACCGAAGGCGGGCGGCGGTCACGTCCCGCCCAGGCCGCCGTCCCCGCCGGGTCCTGCGTCGTATCCACTATGGTGTAGGTGTTGTCGGACGCGGTGCGCAGCTTGACCGCCTCCGACGGATAGGACGGGCAAGACCAGTACCACCTGTTCCCGCGCCTTACGACCTCCCGATGGTCCTCGAGGATCTCGAGGATGGCGGGCATGTACTCACCGAACCGTGCGACGTCCTTCGCCCCCAGGGGCAGCTCGAAAGCTGCGCAACGCAAGTGTCTCGCGAGAATGTACGGGTTATGAGGGTCAATTGCCGCTCCCTCGGTAGCGCGCCCGAAAAAGTACTCGGGATGGCTCATGAGATACTGGTCTATCGGGGTGGACTGGCCGATGAGCACCACGAGAGCCTCCTCCCGCCCCCGCCCCGCCCTTCCGGCCTGCTGCCAGGTGCTTGCAATCGTGCCAGGATAGCCCGTGAGAATAGCCGCGTCAAGGCTGCCGATGTCGATACCGAGCTCAAGGGCGTTCGTGGACGTGACCGCGACGAGTTCGCCCGAGAAGAGGCGTCGCTCTATCTCCCGCCGCTCTTCGGGGAGATAGCCCGCGCGGTAGGGCTTGATGGCGCGTGCCAGCGACGGGCTTATTTGCTGGAGGCGCTCCTGCGCGAACCTGTAGATCAGCTCAGCCACCACGCGCGCCTTCACGAAGGCGATGGTCTGCACCCTGTTCCGGACGAGTTCGACCAACAACCTTTCCGCCTCGACGCTCGAGCTTCCTCGCTCCACCCGCGCCGCGTCCACGAACGGAGGGTTCCAGAACACGAATTTCTTGGGTCCGCGCGGTGCGCCGTCGTCATCGATGAGCGTGACGGGGCGGTCTATGAGCTTCTCCGCAAGCTCTCTCGGATTTGCGATCGTCGCCGAGCAGCAGATGAACTGCGGCCTCGAACCGTAGTGTTCACAGATGCGCTCGAGGCGCCGGATGACGCACGCGACGTTGGAGCCAAAGACACCCCTATAGGTGTGCATCTCGTCGATGACCACAAAGGCGAGGTTCGCGAAGAACGGGCCCCACGACGGGTGGCGTGGCAGGATGCCCTGATGCAGCATGTCAGGGTTCGTGAGTATGATGTTCCCCTCGTCGCGCAGCTTGCGCCTGGCGTTGGGCGGCGTGTCGCCATCGTACGTGCCTGCCACGATCGGCATATCAGGATCGATCTCGCGGTAGCGGAGGAGGCCCCGGAGCTGGTCTTGAGCGAGCGCCTTCGTTGGAAACAGGTAGAGCGCTTTCACCCCAGGGTCCACAGCAAGCCTCTCGAGGACAGGCGCGTTGTAGCAAAGGGTCTTGCCGCTCGCCGTGGCCGTCACGATGGCGACGTCATGCCCTTCCCGGATCGCAGCTATAGCTTGGGCCTGATGCGTGTAGAGCCGTTCGATGCCTGCCTTTGCCAGGATCCCGGCCACGCGCGGGTGAAGCGGCGGGACAAGCTCGCCGTAACGCGCCTCCCGCGCGGGGATGTCCTCGACGTGCACGATTTGGCCCCGGTACTCCGGGGCAAGCTTCAGCCGCTCTATGAATCTTGCCGCGTCCATGTCCTTTGCCGCGCGACCTCACGGCACGGCGGGTGGCAGGCTCCCTGCCTGCTGGTGCGTTCGGTGCGTTGCCCCCTGTCCCATCCCGCTGCCGTCAGTTCGCCGCTCCTTCCGCTCCCTGTTCTTCCTCTAAGTTCAAGTGAGGATGCGTGACGCTGTTGATGTTTCCCACACTACAGCAACACGGCTCACCTGAGTCGCGCAAGACGGTCGGCGTGCCCGGCCGAACTGGTAGGTACTCAGGAAGTTCAACAGTTTCATGCGTCAGTCGTTGCCCCACTTCCAGTAGTTGCCTGGTGGCCGGTATCGCACTCGGGGACGGCGCCTCGAGCGGGCCTCGCTCCGCCAAAACCCGACCTGTGAGGCCAGTAGACGGAGTCTCACACCCATCGTGCAACCGCTGGCAGCCCCTCCCAATAGTCGGAAAGTCGGAAGGATTTCCGCACGAGACTGTTGAACTTCCCCAGTAACTGCCAATCTGCGCGGCCCCGGCGACGGCTTCGTGGGCTTCAACTGGGCCGAGGCGACATAACGTGGGGAGAGTTCAACGCTCTCCTGCGCCCCCACTTAAGCCCTTCGTAGGCCCTTCGTTCGTAGGTCCTTCGTTCGGATGGATGCCGCCCGGCCATGTTTCCATCGCCGCCTGGCCGCGTTGCGGCCCGGCCGTGTTGCGACGGTAGCTCGCCTTCCGTCCGCGTTATACCTATTCGATCATTACAAGCGAATACCAGTTCTGCTGCTGGCTTTCGTCGGCGAGCGTCTCTATCGGAAGCCCCTGCCTTCGCGCGGTGGCGTATACATCGATCCCCATACCCTGCATAGCCGGACGCGCCTTGTCCGGGAAGCGGCAGGGCTTGTCCTCCGGGAGGCTGCACTCGGCACACAGACCGCAATCACTCATGCTGAACGCGAAATAGTACCCATCCACGTACGCCCGGCTCTCCACGGCGAAGGAGATCCTTTGGGATGAGTCCTTGTCGTGCGTGTGGATGAGCAGGGCGCGCCTGTAGCGCGACAATACCTGCTCGGCCTCCCATGGCTTCAGCGCCCCAGGGGCTGACGGGCACACCCAGCATTTCCCCCAGGTGGAACAGCCGTACATGCACTTAAGGTAGGTCCTGGGGTCGAACACTATGTCCCGTGCATCGATCACAAGGGCGTCAACGGCACCTAGGCTCCTTGCTAGCTCAGCGTATTTCGCGTATTTGTCCTCCAATTCTGTCCCCTTCCCCCGCGTAGCGTTTCCTTGCTGCACCATTCCAATGATCTCCCACAAGGTTGTTGGCGGGCCCAAGGCGGCCTAGTGTTAGTTCGACAACGCGACCCGGCTGTCCTGCCGCCGCCCTGCTGGTTACTGCAACACGCAGGTACCCGCGCATATGCGGCATTCCGTGGGCTGGCAACGGTCTCCGTTGGAAGGGTGCTTTCATCGTGGACTCCTGCACGGCACGATTGGAGCTGCCCCCGACGACCGAGAGGGTCCGCGCGCCGGTGCTGGACTGGGCGGGACGGGAACCGCCCTCTCCCCGCTCGATCCCCCTCCGCTCCCGGGTCGGCGCCGCGCTCGCGGCACGCGCGCCCCGCACGCGCGCGCCGCACGCAGGCATGGGTGATCCTCAGCCATCGAAGTTCCCTCGCGGCGGACGGCGTATGGGCAATCCTCAGCCTTCGCATTCTCCTCGCGGACAGCGGCGGAGACTCACCGCGACCGCGCCGCGCTCGACTCATGGGATAACCAGCGTGTCTCCGACCTCGATGCGGTCAGGGTCCGGGATCGCGTTTGCTTGCGTGAGCGCCGCAACGGTTGTGCCGTACCGCCGGGCTATCTGGTATAGCGTCTCGCCCACTTGCACTACGTGCACGCGGCCCGACGTAGGTCCCTGCTCACCCGCGCTCGCGGTTGTCGGGTCGTTCACGCCCACCACGGCCGAGACCGTGTCGATCCGCGTGACCATCGCCCAGCCGCGCAGGCCTACTCTCACGTTTACGGCGCGTGCCTCAACGGGGACGGCCACGACCCTTGTGACGTCCACGTCGCACACGGCGTAGTATGCGGGCACAGCGCCCGGCACGCGTAGTGTCAGCGAGAAGGGCACCGTCTGGACGGTTGCGAACACCCTCTGGGACGGAAGATCCGAATAAAGCACAGTGATCCGTAAGGTGCCCTCGACCAGCACCACTCCGTCCAAGACCGTGACCCTTGTAACACGGGCTCGTGCCAACGGCTGGATCACGCGACCAACCGCGGGCAGCTCGGCCGGCACGACGATCCGCACGGGAATCGTGGAGCTGTCTTCCACCTGGCCGACGATCTCTTCCACAAGGAAATCCCGTCGCACAGCCACCAGCGGTCCCGGCAGGTTGTCGATGGCCGTGACGAGCGTGAGGTCTTTATCCACAGTGACGACCACAGACACGTGGAGCACAGCCCTCACTCGGAGCGTGCGCGCGTTCACGATCTCTGCGTCAGCCGTCTCGACCCGCACAGAGGCCAGCGCAAACATCCCGGGTTGCACACCCGGCAGGCTCACGATGGTGCTGAAGCTCAAGGCGCCGTCGACCGAGAAAACGGGCTGCCCGGCGCTTATGGCCACGTAAAGGACGCGCACGGACACGGTCCCGTTCACCACCACTTTGTCCCTCAGGACCTGGGCGGTGCTTACCGACGCCGCGGCGTCCGTTCGGATGATCTGGGACGCGCCCGGCTTGTCAGGCGGTATCGATATCGTCCCGGTCACAACGGTTTCAGACTCTCCCTGCAGCACAGCGCGCTCCACGGTAACCACGCGTCGTTTCACCACAGGGGTCACAGGAACCGCCACCGTCGGGATCACGATCGTGGGGGGCACACCGATCACTATCTCGCTTATCTCCTCCCTCAACACCCGCACGCGCAGAGATACCAACACATTCACGTCGACCGTCCTTGGATCGACGAGCCGCGATGTTGCAAAGACGTTCGTCACACGCACCTCGGGGATCATGCCCGTGAAAACCCCAGGCACGCTTACGCTTCCGAATAGGGGCAACGTGCCCTCAAAGGCATGCACGGGCTGCGACGGCGCAGTGGAGACGTAGAGGATATTCACGTTCACGTTACCTTGCACCACCACTGCCCCAGGGATCACGCTCACCTGAGAAATAGTCACTTGTGCCTGGGTATCGAGGATCGACGCGATGTCCGGTTTCGGAGCCGGCACGACGAGGCGACCGCTCGCCACGACGCTCGTCGTGACGTCGGCCACGACAACCTCGACCTTGACCTTTCGCCTGGGAAAACCGGTTACGGTCACATCTGAAGACACCTTGTTCCCTCCCTCCTACTAGCAACTTTACCAGGATATGATATGCCGCAGCGGTGTTCCGCGCTAACGCCGCCGCCAAGCCGCTGCGGTTGGCAGCTGCCGGGGAGGTGCAGAGGTACAGAGGTGCAGAGGTGCAGCGACCTTTGCGACGAGTTGCCGTCTCTTCTCTGGGTCTGGGCGCGTTTCCGCACTACAAACACCTTCTTAGCGGGACAGCACAATGGTCGCGAGCTACGGGACGGTCGAATGACCCCGGCGATTGCCCGTTGCCTCTCGTTGCCTCTTTACCACGTCATCTCTCGGTACGCGCGCGCCCCTGAGTGCAGGCGCCATAATGCCTCTGCTCAATGACAAGGGTTGCCAGTGATTGCACAAGGGGTGTCAAAACCCGGCCGCTGGCCAGGCGGGCCGCATTTGGCCGAAGCGCGCGCCGCGCCCTGCGCCCTGCGCCCCACGCCCTACGCCCCACGCCCCGCTTGGGGCGCCGTCCCCGAGTGCAATACCGGCAACCCGGCAGCTACTGGGCTACTACTGGAAGAGCGGCGAGGACTAACGCACCCTCGCCAAGGCATGGCGCCGCAAGTCTTCGCCACTCTCCTTGATGGTACTAGGGTTGCCGGTGCTTGCACGACGGGGCGTCGAGCATTCGGCGTGCCCCCGCGCCGAATTCGAACGAGGCGCGCCGCAAGCGCGCCGCCCCTTGAAGGCAACACCGGCAACCCCGGGTATAGTCAGTTCATGTCCCGGAATTCATCAGGCACAAGCACATCGACGACCACGTGTTTCTGCACGGTCTTCGTGACCTTGACGAATAGCTCGACTATGGCGTCGACAAGCACGTCCCGCGTGCCGATCTCGGGTGGCGGGGTAACCCCTACCGGCAGGAGCTGAGCGCTGGCGAACTCCACCCTCGGCCGCACGAAGATGTTCATCCCGGCGGCCGCGCCTGGCAGGTCCACGAAAGTGGTGAACGGCACCTCCAGGTGCATGTGGTGAACCGGCTGATCTGGCAGCGCCGCGACGTATATCACCTGCAGGACGAGCCTGCCCTCGATGATCACCTTGCCGTCCAGGATGTCCGAGCGGGTTATCTCCACCGCCGAGCTGAAGACGCTGATGATCTTGGCGGCCGCGGGCTTCTCGGCAGGAACCGTGACTTGCTGGCGGACGTTGACCTGCTGGGTCGACTCGTTCACAACATCCTCGATGGCGACCAGCTGCCGCACGGCATTGATGGGTATTCTGTCGGACCTGACGTCGGTCACGACCCTCATCTGCTGGATCTCCGTGACCTTTGCGAATATGCTTATGACGATATCCTGCATGAGCGTCATCGGGTCTACGAGCGTCGCCTGGGCGAATTCCACAGTTGGGAAAAGCTCGACCATAAGGCCGGGCATGGCCCCGGGGATCCTGATGTTCACGAGGAAGTTGACGGTCTGGTGCATGTGATGCACCGGCTGGTCCGGCAAGTTCGCGACGTAGAGAATCTGGGTCCTGATCTGCCCCTGGATGATGACGAGGTCGGGGATCACCCTCACCTCAGTGGGCATCACCTCTGTGCTGATGATGCCGAGGATCTTCATCATCGGCGGCTTGCCGGCCGGCACGGTGAGCGTGTTGCTCAGTATCACCTGGCCGGTGTTTTCGCCAACCACGCGTTCGACTCGGACGAGGTTTTTCTCCACCTTGACCGGGATGCTCTTGAACATCACGTCGGTCACGACGTCAAGCTGCACAAGCTGAGTGACCTTCACAAGGAGCTCGATTATAAGCTCGATCTCGATTTCCCTTGGGTTCCTGATCACTATGTCCGAGAATGTAACCCTCGGCCTCACGAGCACGGTCATGCCCGGCTGTGACCCCGGAACGTCCGCGAACTGGACGAAGCTGATGGTATGTTCCATGTGGTGCACGGGCTGGTCAGCGGTCGCGGCAACGTAGATCGTCTGGACCGTCGCCGTGCCCTCCACGACCACTTTGTGTGGCAGCGGCGTGCCGGTGGCCGACACCGTCACGTTCACGATGCTCAAGATCTTCTGGACGTCGGGCTTCCCGTTGGGCACCGACTGCACGCTTCTCAACGTGACGCTGGTCAGCCGCTCGCCGACCACCTCGAAGAGCTTCAGCCGCTCCCTCCTTAGAACCATCTCGTTTCTCCCTCCCTTTCCCGCAATCGTGCTTTCCTGAACCCCGCAAAGAAGCGACCACCGGTCGCCTCCCGCCGCCGGGCTAAAGTTGCGTGCCTCTTTCGGGCAAAGGCCACGGGCACGGTCCCCGTGGCCTTTGCCCAGGCGCCCGACGCCCGGAACGGAAGTCATGACGGGCCTGAAACGCTGCTGCTTCGGCCAGCTCGGCTCAGCCCTTCGGCGCCGGGCAGGCGGGGATCTGGATCACCTGGCCCACCTGGAGATTCTCCGGCTGAATGCCCGGGTTGGCGTGGATTATCGCGGCCACGGTCGTGTTGTACTTGCGCGCGAGAGCCCAGAGAGTATCGCCAGGCTGGATAGTAACCATTACGATTGTTGGCTGCGCGCACGGCACCTCCGGCGGCGTGACGACCACGACGTTCACCACAACGTTTAGCTGGACGGGCTCGGTGACCTTCGCGAACACGCCGACGAGGACCTTCGCGGTGAAGTGCCTGTCATCAAGCACCTCGAAGTCAACGTGTTCTATCGCGATGCGCGTCTCGGCCAGGAACCCTTCCTGAGTCCCGGGCACCTCAACCACCTGAGTGAATTTCAGGCGATGGGACATGTGGTGCACCGGTTGGTCGCGCTCGGGGGTCTGGGCCACGTAAAGCGTCTGCAGTTCGACGACGCCCTCGACGATCACCTTGCCATCGATGATCCTGTAAGATGCCTCTTTGACCGAGCAGTCGATTCTGAGGACGCGCTCGATGTTCGGCTTCTCCCTTGGAACCTCGAGCGCCTCCTTGAGTATCGTTTGCACCGTGTCCTCGCCGATGACGTCTTCCACGCGGAGCAGCCTTTTCTCCACGTCGAGCACGGTGGTCTTGGAGGTCACTTCCGTGACGACCTCGAGCTGCCTGACGACCGTGACTTTCGCGGTCAACTTGAGGACCACGTCGACGCTCACCGTGCGAAAATCAAGTTCGGTAAAGGTCACCGCCTCTAGCACGAGCCTTACCTGCGCCCTCATGCCCACAGCCGCCCCAGGGACCTCGATGACCTGCGAGAACCGAAGCTGCGTCGAGAAGAAATGCACCGGCAACCTCGGCATGTAAGGATCGTGAGGCACCGCCGCGTACAGGACGTCAACATCGATGAGGCCTTCGGCCACAACCTGACCGTCGAGGACCTGGACGTCGGTGAGTCGGGGCTTCGCCTCCGCGCTGATGACCGACTCGATGTCCGGCTTCTCAGGCGGGACTGCAAGCCGGCTGCTCACAAGGGCCTGCGCGGTCGCCTCCCCTACCACATCCTCGACCTTCAAGAGCTCCCTAGCCACCTGGAGGTCCGGCGGGCCGGTGACCTCGGTCACCACCTCGATCTGCTCGGTCCTCGTAACCTTGACCATCGCGGACAGAACCAGACGCACGTCCAGGGTGCGGACGTCAACCAAGTCGAACGACACGTCGTGGATGTCCACATCGATGAAAGCGTTCATCGAGGGGTCCGTCCCCGGGATCTCGGCAATGACCTCGAAGGATACATCCTGCTCAAGGAGTTGCACCGGCTGGGTGCCGGCAGCCACCCGTGCTACGTACAGCGCCCGCACCCTGATGGTGCCCTCCACGAGCACCTTGCCCCTTATGAGCTGGAACGAACTTGTGAGGATGTCCGCGTCGACGCTGATGACCTTTTCGGCGGTAGGCAAGTTCTCAGGAATTGTGAGCATTTCGCGCAGGACCTTACGGGCCGTGGTTTCGCCGACGACCTGCTCGACCTTGAGGAGCTCCTCCTTGAGCTCGACACCCACAGCCATCTCCTCTCCCCCTTTCTCGTGACAGGCATGAGACCAGTACACTCGCTTTTCATTTCTACTATATGCGGGCAACTAGCCAAAATGTGCGCACATTTCGATACGCGGAGCCTCTGCGGGAACGGGGCGAGGCCACAGCGCATCGCGGAAGAATGCGCAATCTCGATCTACTCCAGGAGAGGCGCCGCGAGCCCAGGATCGACACACGTCCACGCCCCGATCGAGCTCGAGGATGCCACGATCATCGAGTCCAAGCAGCATGCATCTCCAACCCTGACACCCGCCGCAAGCACGCACCTGCGGACCCTGGCACCCTTGCCCACATGGACGTTCTCGTGAAGCACCGACTCGGATACCTGCGCTCCCTCGGCCACGGTACACCCGTGCCCCAAAACGACCCGCGGGCCCACGTGCGCCCTCGCCTGGACCGAAACGTGGTGTCCCATGACGACGGGTCCGGTGAGACGCGCGGTCCGGTGGACCGCCGGGTTCTTGCCGGTCCATATCCCTCGTCCCACCTTGCGGCCTGGGATCATGACATCGATCCTGCCGTCGAGAACGTCCATATGAGCCTTCAAGTAGTTGCGCGGCGTCCCGATGTCCAGCCAGTAGCCGTGGGTCGAATGAGCCCGCACGGCGGCGCCTTTCGCGAGGAGCGCCGGGATCACCTCGCGCTCGAAGGAGACCTCGCGACCTTGCGGGAGCGCGGCGATGACCGAGGGCTCTATCACGTATATCCCCGCGTTTATCGTGTTCACCGCGGCCTCGTCCCAGCCGGGTTTCTCCAGGAACCCAGTGACGCGGCCTTCCCGGTCGGCGAGCACAAGGCCGTACGCAGCGGGGTCATCCACCGTGGCGGTCGTTATGGTCACAACGCTTCCGCTCTCCTCGTGCTCGGCGAGGAGCCTCGCAAGGTCGATATCTGTCAGGATGTCGCCGTTGAGCACGAGCGCGCGCTCCCCGCCCAGGAAGGCCTCGCAGTTCTTTATGGCCCCAGCCGTCCCGAGCGGCGTTTCCTCCACGGCGTATTCCACAGACACCCCCCACTTGGAGCCGTCCTGGACCAGCTTCGAGAACTCGGACGCCATGTAGTTCAGACAAAGCACGATCCTGTGTATGCCGTGGGTGCGGAGGAGCTCGATCTGGTACTCGATGAAAGGTCTGGTGACCATCGGGACCAGTCCCTTGGGTGTATCGTGCGTGAGGGGCCGCAACCTTGTTCCTCTCCCGCCGGCGAGCACCACCGCCTTCATGCCCCGTTCCCCCCGTCCCCGCCGCTTCCGCCATCTTTCCCGGCGACGCAGCCCTGGTCGGCGCCGCCGCCGTGATCCCGGCAGATCGTCTCGTGTGCGGCACACCGTGCTTTCACCTTGCCGCGCCAGTAGTCCAGCAGGTCGGCAAGGGTCTTCTCGAACGGGATAACCGGTTCCCAGCCGGTCCTCCGCCGGAACTTCGTCGCGTCGCCGAGCAGGATCGGGACGTCGGACGGCCTCATCCGCGAGGGGTCCTGCTCGATGCGTATCTCGGTGTTGGACATGGACAGCAACATGTTTGCGACCTCGGAGATCCGGTAGGCCCGGCCGCTCGCGATGACATATACCTCGCCCGGCTCCCCGCGCTCGAGCGCGAGCCAGTATGCGCGGACGACGTCGCGCACGTCGGTGAAGTCACGCCTCGCTTCGAGGTTCCCCACTTTGAGCACGGGTTCGGCCAACCCGTGCTCTATCTCGGCGATCTGCTTCGCGAAATTGGATGTCGCGAACACCTCGCCCCTCCTGGGCCCAGTGTGGTTGAAGGTGCGCGTGCGGACAATCCGTAGCCCATAGCTGCGAAAATACTGATAGCCCAGGAAGTCTTGGGCGATCTTGCTCACGGCGTAGGGGCTTTGCGGGCGGAGGGGGTTTTGCTCGTTTATGGGTACTTCGTCCTCATACACGAGCCCATACTCTTCCGAAGAGCACGCGATCTGGATGAGCGGGTCTATGCCGGCGCGTCGCACCGCCTCGAACAGGTTGAGTTCTCCGAGGATGTTGTTCATCAGGGTCTCGGCCGGGGCGAGCCAGGACGTGGGCACGAAGCTCTGCGCAGCGAGATGAAAGATGAGGTCCGGTCGCACATCGCGAATGACCGAGTCCACTGAGGTTGCATCCGAAAGATCGCACTCGACGAGCCTCACTCGGTCGCGGAAGGCGTCGATGTTCTCAGTCCTGCTCCTCCACCTCACCGTGCCGAATACTTCCACATCGTTGCGGCTCAACAGGTACTCAGCCAGGTGGCTCCCGGCAAAGCCGGTGATCCCGGTGACGAGGGCTCTCGGCATCTTACCTTGTCCTCCTTGGCCGTCGCCTCGGGGTGTCGCCCCGGGGTATCGCCTCAGGGCGGCACCCGTCAGGCTGGCAAAACGGACTCGCGGAGGGCTTTGAACCTGGTCCTGAAGGCGTCCCACACTAGGGGATCCTCGTCCCCCAGATCCGCCACGGCGAGCCCCGCCAAGTTGAACTTGATGGCGAGGTCGGCGTAGCTTCCGGCTGCCAGCGCGTCCGTGAAGAACACCGTGTGGTTGACGCGGAAAGACCTGTACCTGAACATGCAAGCGCCGCCGGGCTCCACCCGGACCACCGAGGGCTTGTAGATGTCCAGGATGTCCTTCGTCTCGGAATGGGCCCGGCGCATGGGCAGGGCCCCGGGCGCGGCTGAAAAGTCGACACCGAAAAGCGGGATGCCCAGGATCATCTTCCACGGTGGGATGAAGCGCATCATATGCCTGATGACGGTCCGGGCGAGCGCGGGAGACGCGGGCGGGCCTGGCATCGCGAGTCGCTCCGGCTCTTCGTGCAGCCGCACGACGAGGTTTCTCGTAACCCGGGCCAGCTCTTCGTACTCCAGGGGGCGTTCCCCGGGGTCGCCCTCTTTGCCGACGCCGCCCGCGGCTATGCGCGGCGCGGGGATCTCTATGGTGAGGTCGCGCTTGTCGCGCTCGAGGGCGAACGCAAGCTCTCGTACGAAGGAGGTGAGCGCGTAAGCGTCCGCGGGGCTCGGGCTCGGAGCCCCCGCCACCGAGAGGATGATGCCGTTGGCACGGCTTCGCGCTGCTGCCGCTGTTATGCACTTCATCGCGGTTCGGCGCGCCGCGGCGTCCATCAACACCGCTTCGAGGGCGGAGCCTTCGTCTCTCGCCGCCGCCTCCTCCTGCGGGACTCGGGGCCCACCGTCGCTGCTCGCGCCGCTCTCGGTGACTGAACCACGGTCGCCAGGGCTAGGTTGATTGCGATCGCCGTCGTCCGTCGCACCGAGACCGCGGCGTCCTGGCGGTCCTGGCGCGACCACCGGAACGACGCGGATGTCGGCAAGGGAAGCGAGGGACACGACCCGCTTGGCCGGCTCGCCTGTGACCGTGCCGTCGGCCTCCAAAGTGAACCAGCGCGGGGCCACCGCGGAAATGTAGGCGAGGTGACGCTCGTAGGAGCTCCAGGACCTCTCGGCTGCATCGCCGCCTGCAAAGAACGCGAGGAGGCGCGAGACTGGGATGTCGAGCTGCTGGCCCTCATGCACCTCGGGGTCACGCAGACCGTTGGCGTGCAGGAGGAGCTCTATGGGGATGTTGTAGCGCCTTGCTATGTGGGCGCACGTTTCGCCGCGCGCGACACAGTGCCTGAGCACGGGCTTCGCAAGGCCGGAGCGGATCACCGCAAAGACTTCCTTGCCGGCGATCCCATCCACGCGGAGCCTGTGGGCCTTTTGCAGCTCCCTCACCGCTTCCTTAGTGAGGAAGCCGAAAACCCCGTCGATGTCGTAAGTGTAGTAACCCAGGCGCGACAGCTCTTCTTGAAGGAGGGCCACGTCGTGGCCCTTCATTCCAAACCGGAGCGTGCGCTTCCACCTGGTCGGCCTCTGGGACCCAGCCATCCTTCAGGATGCCCTCCACACAGCGAAGTCCATCTCCGCTGCAGGCTCATGCTGCATTGTATGCCCGGACACGCCGGGGTGTTACCCCGGCGGTGCGAAGGTGCACACGCTTCGGCCGCGCGCTCCCCCGGGGCGGCGCCCGTAGGTATGGCGCGCATCGTTCGGACGGGACAGCCGAATTCGGGCGTCATACCTATACGCGGGCCGCCCGCCACTTCCACTTGGCACGCGAGCGAAGCCCCTCCAGCACCCGCCGGACACACGCCCATGCCCCGCCTGGCAGAGCGGCCTCAACGCGTCCGTTCCCGCGAGCCCCTTCCTCACCACCGGGGAGCCTGGCAGGCTCGACGAGCTCGACGGGCCCGCCGCACTCGGCAGGCTCCACGGCTTCTACACACACGACGACCGGAAGCACCGCGGCCTCGAGCACGATGGCCTCGATGTGAACCGTCGTCACGACCAGTACCTGTCGGCCGCTCCGGGGGATCGCGGCTGCCGCGTGTGATTCCGCTCGGGTTTCGGGGGCAAAGGCAGAGTCCTCCTCCAGAACAACCAGCGCCTCTTGGGGCTCCGCGCTCACGCGGGCCTCGACGCGCATGCCGGGCTGCAGGGCAGCATCCTCCATTAGAACGCGAAGGTCCTCCGCCCAGGAGAGCGCGCGCATGAGCCCCCCTTCCGTCAGACAGTACGCCCATACAGTGATCGTCGCGGAAGCAAGGGCCGAGCCGCGGAAAACGTCCCACGACGGCCCCCTCACATCCACGGCGATGCCCACGGCTTGGCGCACGTCCTCTGGTGCCGGGTGGCGGGACTCGATGGTGACCTCGCGTGCGAGCCGGCACACGACCCGCTCGACACGGAGGGTCTCCGTTTTCACGCATAGGCCCTTGTGTGGGATCCGCGTGCTCATGCTCACTGTGAAATCCTCGTGCGCGCATCGCGCTCGCTCGTTGGTGCGGTGCATTGAAATGGCTATTCGCGGCTCGAGCCCTGTATTCGGCCTCGGGGCGCCGCGGCTCCCGGGCCCCATCGCCCGCGCCCGGACCCCGCCAAGACCTGGGCATAAGCCTCGGCGGTCTCCCGCGCCGCGCGTTCCCAGGTGAAGCGGGTCCTCACAACAGCCGCCAACTCCCGCCGCCGCGGCGCCCGATAGGCGGCCGTCACCGCCTCCCTGATGGAGCCCACGTCGGCGGGATCGCAGTACCAGGCGAGATCCCCGAAGTATTCCCGGGCCGTCCCCCTGTCCGTCGATACGATGTTGCACCCGGCCAGCGCGGCTTCGAGACTGGCAAGGCCGGGCGTTTCAAACCAGCTCGGCAACACGTGGACCCGGGCCGCTGCATACGCGCTGCCCAGCTGCGTCTGGGGCATGAAGCCGAGGAAATGGTGGGACTGGTCAGCTTCTTTCCTGCAGGCCTCGAGGTAGAACGGGTCGTTCACCGGGCCTATGAAGACCACTGGGAATCCCAAGCCGCGCGTCGCTCTCACCAACGCGAGCTGGTTCTTCCTGGGCGAGATCCTGGCGCAGCAGAGCACGAAATCCGTCAGCCCGAACCTCGACAGGAACTCCCTCGCGTCCGCTCGCGCGAAGGCCGGGTCGGCCGCGTTCGGCACCACGCGGAACGGCGCTGTCACCCCAAGGTCTCTCTCGATGAGGCGCATCTCGGCCTCGGCATTGGGCAGGAGCATCGCCGCAGACTGCACCACCCTGCGACGCAACGGGTCATCCTGGCGCCAGTACTTCAGCAGCGCCGCCTGCAACCGGGGACTCTCGTGGAGAATGTACTCCTCCGGGTTCCAGTAAATGGGCGATACCACCACCGGCTTGCCGCGTCGCACAGCGTTCTCGCACTGAGCGGCGGTTTCGGCCACCCTCGTCAGGTTGAACAGATGCACCAGGTCGTAGCCTTCGAGGTCCGGCGCGAGATCCCCGCTGTACTTGGCGTCCACCCCAAGCGCGCAAAGGGCCTTTTGGGTCTCGAGGACCTGGATCGTGTCGCCAGCCGGAAGGGTGAGAAGATCAGCCCTGCTCTGCAGAAGAACCCGCACGTCCCCGCCTCCTCCCCGTTTTTACCCTTTATACGTGGGAAAGGCAGGTACCATTCCCGATACCTGCCCGGTCTGCCCCTCGTGCAGTGCAGTCACCGCGCTCCTCGTGCATTCGCCGCATCCCCGGGCGCGCCCCCGCACGCGCCGTCAGCGCGTGCCCTCCCCGCGCGCCGCCATCGTGCGCCCCCGTCTTCTGCGCCCCAAGTTCGTCGCAGCATGGCGTAGCGCCCTGCGGACCCGCTGCCGAGCTGTCCTGCTGCGCTACGCCGCGGGCTTCGTTACGGGTCGATGACCACTCCGATCTGCCCGAATTGGGTAACCTTCACGTCTATCCGGATCACGATCTTCTCTGTGAAGCTGCCTGTCGCCGGGTCGAATTCCCAGACGATGTTCTCGATGAACGAGTGATCCTGCTCATCCATGCCCTCGCGCACGGGCACCTCCGGGTTTATCGGCGTGACCTCCACCATCTCGCTGAAGGGCAGGTCCTCCGCGAGGTGATGGACGAGGTCGTCGGTGCCAACGTAGAAGATCTGCTTGTGCACGATCCCCTGCACTATCACCTTGCCGTTCTTCACGATCGAGCTGATCTCGCTGATCCTGGCCTCCACGTCTACGATCTTCGTGGCTGCCAAGGTCTTCGTCTCCTCGATGAGCTTCTGCTTCGTGCCATGCCCTACCACGAGGTCAGCCGCAATCACCGTGCCGTACGGGTCGACGGCAACCGGTATCTGCTCCGTCTCGGTGACCTTCACGCCCAGGAGGAGTATTATCTTCTGCGTCAGAGTCCCTGTCGCCGGGTCGAACTCGAATACGAGGTTGTCGACGACGGAGTGGTCCTGCGAGTCCATGCCCTCCTGCACCGGGAAGTTAGGGTTCAACGGTGGCACCTCGACTAGGTCGCTGAACCCTATGTCCTCGGCGATGTGGTGAACGAGGTCATCGGTGCCCACGTAGAATATCTGCTTGTGAAGCGTGCCCTGCACTATGACCTTACCGTTCTTGACTATGTGCTTTATATTGGAAATGCGCGGGATGATCTCGATCACCTTGGTGGCAGGCAATGTCTTCGTCTCTTCGATGAACTTCTGCTTGGTCGCCTCCCCTACGACCACGGCAGCCTTGATGAAGGTGCCGTAGGGCGACAACGCAACCGCGAGTTGCTCTGTGTCCGTCACCTTCACCTGGAGCCTGAGCACGATCTTCTGGGTAAGAGTGCCGGTCGCCGGGTCGAACTCGAACACGTTGTTCTCGATGACGGACATGTCGCGCTGGTTCATGCCCTCAGTCACCGGACGCGCCGGGTCGAGCGGCACCACGTCGACGAGCTCGCTGAAATCGATGTCCTCTGCGAGATGGTGCTCGAGGTTATCCGTGCCGATGTAAAAGATCTGCTTATGAACGGTGCCCTGAACGATGACCTTCCCGTTCTTCACGATGGACCGGACGTTGGTGAGAACAGGAACGATCTCAACTATCTTGATGGCCGGCACGGTCTTCGTCTCCTCCAGCAGCACCTCCTTCGTGCCGTGGCCAATGACCCTCTCCACCTTGATCGTTGCTTTCTGGTCCACGATCTGCGTTATGTCAATCATCTGTGAGCCTCCTTTCAAGCTCCTCGTGGAGCTTTCTCTTGAAGACCTGAGGAAGGCGGGCCCAGCCTTCCTCCAGTCCCCCCTTTCTTTAGGCAGTCGTCTATATGGATCGGACGGGCCTCCGTGCCTCCGGGCTCGTTCATCCACGCGAACGTTGCTATGTGCATGAGACGCCTCGGCTCGCTCCAGGCGCGTCCCTGGCGCAGGCGGTGCCTCCGGCGCAGGCGGTGCCTCGGGTGAGACCGCAGGCGCGGCACCGGGCCCCTCGTTCGCGCACGCAAACGCGCCGGCATCAGGCGGTGCCGCGGCCGCGCGCGCCGCGGAATCAGCCGGCGTCGCCGCCGTAGCGGCCGGCGTCGCGGTAACTGCGGACGCTTCAGCCACGGGCGCGGCAACGCCGGGGCTGCACGTGGACTCCGGCGCGCGCGCAAGCTCCTCCTCCGGCTGGCGTGCTGCCGCCGCCGGCGGATCCGCCGCTCTGTCGCTTTTCCATGACACGCTAGCAGCGAGGAAAAGGTTTCTGCCCGTTCGAACGGGCGGGGTATTTGAGGGATTCTCTGGACGAGGCTCCGCGTTTCCGGCACATCCAGGCCCGGCGGGCCCTGTGGTATCGCGAAGCGCGTGATGCGGATCTGCGGTTCTCCGCGATGGCGGGCTTCCTTCGCCGCTCCGTGTGGAGCGCACCTTGTGGACGCCCGAGTCTGCGGGGGATGCACTCGATCTCGGCTGCTCGCCCGCGCCCCCGCCGTGGACGAGCCCGGGATCGAACCGTGACGAGGCAGCGAGGACAAACGAAGCCGGGCATGCCGCGGGCGCCGCGCGGCGAGCCCGCCTGCGGCGCGAGAACTCGACCGCGACCTCCAGCACGGCGAGCGCGATCGACAGGATGATAACTAGTTGCCAGGCTGCACCAAGCGCCACGGCCGGTCCCCTTTCGCTGCATTTCTCCATATATCGTATTGAGGTCCCCGCGCAAGTGTGATGAATCACGAGCTGAACGTCGCCCCCGTAACCACCGACACCGGCTCCGGGCCCACCGTGCCGTCCACGATCCTGATGAGGGGCAGCGTCTCACGTGTGACTGTTGCGACTCGCGGACCGGTGAGGTCGGTGACTATGTCGAGCGGACGCCGCACAACCGTGCTATCCTCGATGACGTCCACGAGGAATCTTCCCTTCGTCACCACGACCCCGGGCCCGGTCACGTTCGTCACGACCTGGTGGACCTGCTGAGTAGAGGTGCCCACCGTGACCAGCAGTATCACGAGCTGATGAAAGGCCGCGCCGCCCTGCACGACCTTGACGATCACGTTCTCGACGCGCACCGACGCCGTGACGCTCGCGCCAGGCGCAAGCCCGGGAAACTCCACGAGCACGCTGAAAGGCAGCGTGTCTTGGACGTGGTGAACGATCTGGTCCGTGCCAACGAAGAATATCTGCTTTGTCACCACGCCCTCGACGAGGACTTTGTCCCCAAGGATGCGCGACGTCACACCCTCCGCGGCGGCGTCGACAGCCCGTATCTTGACCGCCGACACGGGCGCGGCGACCGTCGTCTCGAGAAGGGCCTGCCTCGAAACCTCCACGCCTTCTGATATCAAGATCCTGGCGAACTCGATGCTGATCGGGAGGACCCGCGCGATCACCTTCTCGGCGAGGACCTGAGCTGTCCCCTCGCCTATGACTTGCTGCACCTTGACTTGCGGCCCATACGGCTCTATAGCCACCGGGATCTGCGCCGTCTCGGTGACCGTCACGAAGATGTCCGCCACGATTTTCTCCGAGATGTTCGTGCCTGTCTGCGTCGGATCGAACAACACCGCCCGCACCTCGGGCCTCACGAACACATTCAGGCCGGGCCTCGAGCCGGGCACGTCCGCGAAATCGCTGAAGGGGATGGTGAACGTCTCCGTAGCCTGCGTGCCCGCGGCCGTCACATAGGTTACATCCTTGACGATGGTCCCCTGTAGGATGACCTTGTTCTCGATGGCACGCGCGCGCACGCTCTCGAACCGCGCCGTTATCCCCACGAGGCTCGCTGCGGGCTGCGCCAGCGTGACCGTGGCCTCCTCCATGAGCTCCGTGAACCCCTGGCCGAGCACCCGCTCGGTCTTGATGAGGGGTCCCTCACCCAGCGCGAGGACTAGCTCGGTAGTCTCGGTGACCTTCACGAACACATCGAGGACCACTTCCTGCGCCACAAGCATGCCTTGCGGCTCCAGCGAGAAAGCCACGTCCCTCACCATCGGGTGTACCTGCACGTTCATCCCCGGCTGGGCCCCGGGGATCGCTACGGTCACCGAGAAAGGCGCCGCCACTCCCTGGTGGCGATCGACCCCGTCCGTGCCCACAAAGAACAACTGCTTGAGGATGTTCCCGTTCACAATCACCTCACCGGGGTTCACGGTCACACCGGTGATCTCGGGAGTTGCGCGGATCTCCGTTACTTTGGTGGCGGGCACGGCCAAGGTCACCGTCCCCGTCTCCAGCACTTGCCCGGTAGCCTCTCCCACCACGGCCTCGGTGATGACCGGCGTGCCGTAGGGGTCCTCGGCCACACGGAGCTGAACGAAGTCGGTAACCACCACGTCCACGTCAACGATGACCTTCTGGAGAATCTGGTTTCCGTCGGGGCTGAGGAAGGCAATGACGTTGAAAATGCTCGGATGGACCTGCGCGAGCATCCCGGGACGCGCGCCCGGCACCTCGACCAGCGCGGAGAAGCGCATTTCCTCGGGGAAGTGGTGAACGATATCGTCCTCAGCAACGAAGAAGACTTGCTTGGCGATGGTTCCCTGAACGATCACTTTGTCAGGTATTATCTCAACGCTGACGTTCGTCACGTCAGCACGGATATTCTTGATCTTGAGAGCCCTCATGGGCAGAGTGAACTGCACCTCGGGGCTGTTTCGCGTCCTCCCCACGGTCGTCGCCATTGACCTGCCCTCCCCTCGCGGCCGTCGCCGGAGCGCAAGCGCCGGCAGCCCCTGCACGCCCGCGTGCCACAGCGCAGCGCAGACCTCTGCGCCAAACTCACAGCGACACGTCTAGACATCTCTTCGCGAAGCCCAGCAGCCTTGCACCCTATTGTATGAACACGCGACCTCTCTTGCCATCAGGCCGCTCCTATCGTTGGGCCGTCGAGCCGACGGAGCCCGCGAGACCGCACGAGGTGGAGGTCTCCGGCACGGCTCATTCCCCGAGCCTACGGATGGCTTCGGCCGCCGCTGCGTCCCACGTGAACCGCTCGAGCACCCTGGCACGTGCCACGTGCGCCTTCGCCGCGGCCTCGTCCCTGTGGGTGAACACGTGACGCAGCAGGCTCACGAGGGCGTCCTCATCGGGCTCCGCCCACCCAGGCGGTCCGCAGGTCGGAAAGTCACCAACGCGCATCTCTGGGAACACCGCCTCTTTCGCGGGGATCAGGTAGCTTGAGTCGGGCTCGCAGAAATCGAGCGCCGCTCCGTGCCCAGTCACGATCACCGGCCGCTGGCAGGCCATTGCCTCGAGCGCCGGCAGGCAGAACCCTTCCGCCCTGTACGGGAGGACCAGGCAGTCGCACGCTGTGTAGTACCCGGGCATCGTCCAAGGGTCAGCATCTCCATAAACGTAGACCACCTCGGGCGCGGCGGGGTCCGCCTGCACAGCGTCGATCTCTCCCGTCACCGGGCCGTAAAAGTGATCCTTCACCACAAGGCACACATCATCGGACCGGCGGAACGCCCGAACGAACGCCCTCAGCAACACATCAAACCCTTTGCGGCTCGTGGCCGCGCCTCCGACAAAGAGAAACCTGTAGCCCCGGGTGGACGGGATGGGTACTGGCGATGCATGCGGAGTGAACAACGAGGGATCGACCCCTAATGGGACTACAGCCACCCTGGCCGCAGGAAGCCCGCTCCTTACGTAGCAGTCACGCACATAGCCCGAGTACGCCCACACCTCGTCCACCTCACTGGCTACCGGGCCGACCCACGCGGAAGGCAGGTAGCCATATTCCCACGGCAGGATCAGAACGAACTTGCTGCAGGCACTCGGCCGCCTGAAGTTGGGCGGCCACTGATGTCTCACGTGGACCGGACGGCGGTGGCCCCCGCCCGGGCGCGGGGTCCCTGCGGCTTTCCGGAGTGGCTCGTATCTGCCCCACGACAGCACCGGCGGCAAAGCCCCGGGAGCGGACGAGGCCGGGGCGGGCGCCTGCACGGGGGAAGGAACCGGGCTGATGCGCACGTCCACGCCTCTTCTGAGGAGCGCGAGCACAAGCTCCCTGTTTACGTGAGCGAAGCTGTGAAGGCTCTCGAAGTCTCCCTCCCACACCACGGGTGGAACGGTGGTCGCGAAGGCACCCGGCGCCCCTCGTGTCCCCCGCGACTCATCCGGGAGGGTCCGCCAGGCTGAGGCTGGCGACCCCGATGTGTCTGCGCGGCGCCACCCGCGAACGGCGCTCACGTCGCACCGCTCCTCCGCTTGATGTAGTCGGCGATGACCTCGGGATGCCCGCGGGTGAACGGCCGCACAGGGCGGTCGTCCAAGATGGTGTCAGGGCAAACGCCCTCGTACGCTCGCTCGCCCTTGCCCTCGAGCATCGCGTACTTGACCCACCTCTTGAACACCTCGCGCTGGGGCTTGACGTAACCGTAGTGGACGAAGTGCAGCCCCGAGTCGGCGACGTTGGGCCCGGTGCCCTCCAAGCGCTCGTGCACCGCGCCGACCCATCGAAGCCCCGGCCGCCGCCTCACCAGGAAAAACTCCCGGCGATAGAGGGGATCGCAGTCGCTCTGGTTCTGCATTAGGTTCGGCTCCCGCATCAGGTGATAGAACCAGCAATAGTAGACGTCCACGTGGGGATTGCGGATGAGCCGCGGCACTGCCTCGTTGATGTCGCTGTAGAACACCATGTCCGCGTCCATCGGCATGAGCCAGACGCCGGTGGCCGCCTCCAGGGCGAGGTTTCTGTTCACCGAGTAATCCGGGCTGTCACAGAAGAGCACCTTTCGCGTCTTTGCAAAGCTCCTGGCGATCTCAACCGTGCGGTCGGTGGACCCCCCGTCGACCACCACGATCTCGTCCACCACGTTGTATATGGACCGGATGGAAAACGGCAGGAACTCCTCCTCGTTCTTCACGATGTACATGGCGCTCACGGTAGCCTTGGCCATACACCCCATCACCCTCTCTTGCCGAATCGCCTCACCACTCGCTCCCACACCTCGTCGGGCACCGCCGCCACGCGGGGCTGGCCGTCTCCGGTCCAGGCAGCGTCGGCGGCCTCCACCCACCCTGCTGCCTGGGGATACCCCGCCTTGTCGTGCGCGTGCAGCCCGGGGTCCCACGGCTGCGTCCCCGAGGCCGTGGCTGCCAGATGCGCATAGAGCCTCGCGTGGCGCCCGGCGATCCGGGTCCAGTTGTTGGCCTCCACGTACCTGCGAATGCGGTAGACCATGTCCTCGCGCTTCGCCGGGTTCGCCATGAGGTAAAGTACCGCCTCTGCTATGTGCGCCGGGTCAGCGGACGGGATCTTGTACACCTCCCCATCAAGATCGTCGAAGTAGGGGATATCCGTCGTGATGATGGGCTTCCCCGCCGACATGAGCACGCGCACCGCCGATGACGTGCCCACGTATGCCATCTCTTTATAGGGCAGCACGTTTATGTCCATGGCGTGCAGGGCGTTTGCCACATCCTGCACCGGCAGATACTCCGTCCGCAGCACAAGTCCGTCGGCGAGCCCCACCCCCGCGAGACATGCGGCGAGCTCTGCCGCGTACCCGGTCCCGAAAAAGGCGGGAGCTGCGAACGCGAACACCTTCAGGTGGGGGTAAACGGTCTCTCTGAGGGCCTTTGCAGCCACGGCCAACTCGATAATGCCCTTTTGCGGCAACGCAAACCCAAAGTACCCGATGGCGGGGCCTGGCCCGACCCCGAGTGCCGCGCGCGTTGCGCCCTCATCGCCCAGCACCACACGCGGGCATCCCATGGGAATGACGTGGATCCTCTCTAGGGGCACGCCGATTCTCGCGAGCTCTTCGCGCAAGCGGGCGCTGTGGACTATCACCGCGTCGAACTCGTCCTTTATCAGTCGGTTCGCGGCGACCTGGCCGGGCAGGAAATCATGGACCGTGGCGATGACACGGAGCCCTCGCGCCTTGAGCTGGCGGATCAAGTGTCGGAGGCCCGTGGGCTTGAACAACTGGTACTCGAACTGCACGTGTACCACGCGAAAGCCTCCGCGGCGCACGAGATTATAGACTTCATCCTCCTGTCCCCTTGCCACCTCAGCGGCGAAGCCCTGGCCACGCAACTCGTCCACGAGGAACCTGGTATACTCCGCGACACCGCACCGCTGCCCCCATGAAGGAACCACCACGACTACCCCGGGGCGGCTTTCGCCCGGGGGCTTATCGGGATTTGAGTCGGCTCCTCGCCTCGCCCAGCCCCCCGGCGCGGCGCCACGGCCCCCGGCGCCGCCGCGCACGGTACCCGACGACGTGTCGTACGAGGAGATGAACGTTTGATCCCGTACTACGGCCGTGTGGCACGTCTTCGGGCCGTTCGGCCCACGGGAGCCCTTTGTGGCCGCGAAGCCGATCTGTACACCGGGAGTCCACGTTGACCAGCAAGCCTTATGGTACACGCGACGACACCTCCGCCATGCCGCGAGGCGTGGCCTCCTGGAGGACCTGCTTGTACATGGCCGCGTGCCTCATCGCAGCGACGGACCAGTCGTTGCGTTCCAGGTACTCGTCCATCCGCTGCACGAGTTCGGCACGGAGCTCGGGGTCGCTGAGGACTCTTCTGAGCGCTTTCGCGATCTCGCCGGGATCCGCCGATGGGATTTTATACACCTCCGGCCCCAGGTCTGAGAAGAACGGCACGTCAGTAACGATCATCGGCTTCCTCGCGGCCATCACCGTCCGGGCGGCAGCTGACGTTCCGATGAGCCCGTGGTCGCGGTAGGGAAGCACGTTCACGTCCATCGCATGCAAGAATCTCACGACCTCGCGTTCCGGAAGGTAGTCGCCGATGAGCGTCACGCTTTCAGCAAGCCCAAGGCGATCCATGGTTTCCACAAGCGTGGTGGCGAACGCGCGTGAGCTGGGGTAGGGCGCCACGGACGACAGCATGAAGCATCTTAAGCCTGGATAACTGCGACGGACCTCCTGCGCCGCCATGGCGAGCTCAATCATCCCCTTGTGAGGCAGGCAAAACCCGAAAAAGCCCACGGCGGGCCTACTACCGATGTCCGGAGCCTCCCCATCCAGCTCGTACCTCGTGCAGCCCATGGGGATGACTACGACCCGTGCCGGGTCTGCACCGGCCCCGCAGTATGCGTCATGCGCCTTTTGCGAGTGCACGATGATGCGGGAGAACAGCCTCGCGACCACCTCGTTGTAGCGCCAAAGGCCCGGAACGAAGTCGTGTGCGGTTGCCACCACCGGCACGCCCGCGGCACGAAGCGCCGCCACGGTGGACGTGAGCTCGTTGAAATCGTACAGAACGAACTCGTATTGAAAGTGAACGATGTCTATGCGGCCTCCCAGGTCTCCGCCGTGCGTCTGCGGGGAATGGCCGAGAGAACCGCCGGCAGCGGCCGACTTCGTGATGGATGCCAAGACGGCCTCCCTCCAGCCGGGGCCTGCGACGGTCGCGCTCACACCGCAACGGCGCAGGTGCTCCACGAGCGACATCGTGTAATCCGAGATGCCGCAGGGCTTTCCCAAGGACGGAGCCACCATAAGGACTGTGCCTGGCCGCCCCTCCCCGGAGCCCAGCTCAACCGAGACGCCGCGCGGGAAGCTCATCCCGCCGCCGGCGCCTGCGCGGCGCCTAGAGGCCGCCGGCCCCGGCATCGAAGCCGGTATCGGGCCACCGGGCAATACCGGACGCAACGCCGGACCCTGGGGGCGCGGCCCGCCCGGCTCGTTTCCCTGGATCTCTTGAAGCCTCGCGAACATACGCGTCGCCGCCTTCTCCCACGTAAACCTCTGGAGAACGTCCCTGCACCCCCGCATGCCGATCTCCTTGGCTTTGCTTCGGTTCTCGTAGACCCAGCGCATGAGCGCCCGAAGGTGGGCCACGCTCGGTCTGGCCCAGCGAGAGCCCGCGTATACCTTGTCGTTCGGTATCCCGAACGCGGGCACCGGCTCCAGGCATTCGACGTCCACGAGCAGGCTGGTTTCCCGCGTCATGAAATCAAGGTGCGACGACCAGCCGGTACATATCGTTGGAAGGCCGCACGCCATCGCCTCGATGGCGGTCATGTTCCAACCCTCGCCCCGGGTCGGCAGCACAAAGCAGTCAGCGGCTGCATAGAGCCGCGGGATGTCCGAGGCGCTCATAACCGAGGGGATGACGAGTATCGGCGGGCCCGCCTCCTTCCCCGCAGCGCGCTGGAACGCGAAGATCTCTGACTTTATGCGGGAACCAGCAGGGTCATACGCGGAGTTGTCGTGAACCCGCAGGATGAGACAGACGTCCTCATCCGGGCGGAACTCCTCAAGGTACGCGCGGAGCAGTATGTCGTAGCCTTTTCGCGGGATCCACTCGAACACCGAGAGGAACGCGAATCCTCTCCGCCCAGGGATGGGCATGGGCGAGACCCCCGGGTGGAACCTGTTCTTGTCAACGCCAAGCGGCATTACCCGCACCTTGGCCTCTTCAACACCGCTTGAGATGAAGGTCTCGCGGTTGAACGTGGACGGAACCCAGACCTCATCCATGAGGTTGCACCGTGCGACCCAGTCCTGCGGTATCCGGTCGGTCTCCAGCATAGTGAGACCGATGGAATAGCATCCCGGTTCGCGTTCGAAGAACCCCCCGAGGAAAACGAAGAGAGCAGGCGCTCGGGTGATGCGGACGTTCCGAACCATCTTTTCCAGAATGGCGCGCGTGGCCGGATCCAGGTCAACATGGACGGGCCCTAGCGGCTTTGGCTTCACGCGGATGTCGACGCCAAGCTTATGGAGGTGCAGCACGATATTCCTATTAACCTCAGCGTATCCTACGGCCTCGAATATCGGGCCGATATCTATCAGGTCCACGAGAGACATCACCACAGCTCTCGGGCATGGTCAAGACTCTGCGATATACTATGTCCATCGTCTGCGAGGAGTTCCGAAGGCATATAACTTGATGACAGAGGAGGCAGTCGCAGGCGGAGGGGGCTCCCGTATGGGAAGGGCCAGGAGGATCGTGCTAGTGGTGATCGTGAGGAAGGTCGTTGCCAGCGCTGCGGCTGGTATCCTCCTCCTCACGGCGCTGGCGGCGCTCGCAGGACGGGCCGTGCCGGTTGTTGCGCCTCCCGGAGCCGCGGTAGTCGGCAAGGTGATCGTGGTCGACCCCGGACACGGAGGCATCGACCCAGGCTCCCACGATGGCGAAGGTGCCATGGAGAAAGAGATAGTGCTGGAGATAGCGCGGGACGTCTGTTATTTGCTCGCGCGGGCAAGGGCCGTGCCGATCCTGACCCGCCACGGGGACTGGGAGATGAGCCCGATAATCGAGCACGAAACAACGCGCCACAGGCGCGACCTCGCCGCTCGCATCCACATCGCCCACCGGACGGGAGCTGACGCGTTCGTCAGCGTCCACGTGAACAAGGTGCGGTCCACGTCCACACGCGGGGCCATCGTCTTTTACAGCCGCAACAACTCAGAGAGCAAGCGCCTCGCCACTTGCATCCACACCGCCATCAAGGACATCGCGCCCCACGAGGGCTCCTCGGTCCTGGAGGGCGACTACTACGTGCTCAACGAGGCAAAGCTTCCCGCCGTCATCGTCGAGGTGGGTTTCCTGTCCAACCCGGAGGAAAAGGAGCTGCTTCTCGCCCCGTCGTACCGCGGCCAGCTCGCCGAGGCCATCTTTGGAGGGCTTGTCCTGTTCTTTGAGGGCGCGGGGGTCACGCCCGAACGAAAGGCTCCCTCATCGTCTCCCTCCCCGTCCTGAGGACGGAGAGGGAAGCGGAGGGAGCCCCGGTGCGGCACTTCTGGACTGAGCATGAATTCGGCGTGCGACCCCTCTTACGGACGGGCGTCAACGCTCGAGCTCACCAGGTGCCTATGAAGAGCTGGGTGAACATCTTTCCGTACGGACCGCCGGTTGCCACTCCCACGCCTATCTTGTTGTAGTTGGGATTGAGGATGTTTTGCCTGTGTCCCGCGCTGTTCATGAGGGCGGCGTGGGCCTGGTCGACCGTGGGCGCGCCTGCGATGTTCTCGCCGGCTGTGCGGTAGCTCACGCCCGCGTTGGTCATCATTGTGAAAGGATCCCCGTATGTGGGCGACGTGTGGCTGAAGTAGTTGTTGGCGACCATATCCTGGCTCTTCTTGCGGGCGAGATCGACGAGCGTCATGTCGACGGCAAGCGGTGCAAGGCCCGCTTTCGCCCTCTCCTGGTTGACGAGGTCGATCATGCGCTGCTCGTCAGCGCTGAGACCCGGAGTCGGGCTAGGCTGCGGCGCCGGTTGGGGCGTGGGCTGGGGGGTCGGTTGAGGCGAAGGCTGAGGCACCGGCCTCGATGGTGTGTACGAGCCGCTGCTATAGTAGTACCAGGTGTTTCCCGAGTTGGACCCGGAACTATAGTAGTATGTACCTCCGGAACCTGAGTAAGAGCCGCCGCTGTAATATGTGCCACCGTAGCTCCCGTAGTTCCCGCTGCTGCCGGTGCCGGCGTTGCCGCTGTAATAGTAGCCGGAGTTATTCGAGCCACTGAAGTAATAGGAGTTGCTGCTGCCGGAGTAGTAGGTCGTCCCGTAATACGTGGAGCCTTTCGTGGTTGTGTAGTACGTCGCCGCGAGTGTCTGTGCCGATGAGGCAAGGACCGCGATGCTCGCAAGTAGTACCACTACTGCTAGAAACGATTTTCGTCTCACGTGAACACCTCCCCTTACGTTTTATGGTAAGGGTCCAGGCACCCTTGTTCAACTGGGAATTGCGACCAATATGCCTTTGAGCTTGCATGTTGCCGGTGTCGCGCTCGCACCGGGGCGCACACGGGCGCATCGAAGCGCACTGCAGCACCCCGCGCGTTCCCTACGACGCCCGCCGCCTCGTGCGAGAGAGCCGAAAGGACACGAACGGGAAAAACAGAGGCAGGGTGCCGTCCCCATCGGCACCCTGCCCTGCTTCGGATCGGAAACCTTGCTCGTTAGCCCGCGCAACCGATTCTTCTCTCGCGGTCCCTGTACCGCACCGATAGCTTCACCGTTTCTGTAAGCACGTCGGCGTAAGTGTACGAGACACGCTTGACTACTCCCGGCTTCTCAGACAACTTCACTACGAACACTCTTGGGTACGTGTTCTCAAGAACCCCCTCGGTCTCGAGGACCCGTTTGCGACCCTGGTTTGCTCGCAGCGTGATGGTCTTGCCGACGAATGATTCCAGGTCTCTCTTGATATCCTCAAGAGCGTTTCTGGCTGCCATTTTACCACCTTCCTTGGCGGGCCATACCTCTCTTATTTTAGCACACAAATGGGCATCCGTCAAGAAAGGCTAACTAGTATAACCAACCAGCCCATATCTGTCAATCGCACTCTGACCTCATCCGGGCGATTCCGATAGCCGCCAATCGCCGAAACACGGCGAGGTTCCCCTCTGGCATCACGAATCTCAACCGTTCGCCTTACGGCTGGCTCGGTCCATCATCTCACGCGGATTCAGTCGTGACCCTCGACGAAGTATCCGGCAGGCTGAGCCGAAGCTTACCTTTGGTCTCTATCCCGCCGATGCCCTTGATACCGCTCACTGTGTTCTCGATGGCGTGACTCACATATACCACGCTGTCAAAGGGCGTGAACGCCACTTTCTCGGCCACGAGGATCGGGTCGTAGCAGTGGATGAACACCCTCTCGGGCGAGCTCGCGAAGTTGGCACCAGCCTCCAAGATGGCTTCGTAGTGGGACTGGCACGCCCCGGCTACTATGACCAGTGCGTCCTTGTCCGGCTCCACCTGGCGCGCGCGTTTCACTGCTTCCACGAAGAACCGCGACGTGCGGTAGTTCTCGAGCTTCGCCCTGTCACCCCTGCGCGCGATTAGCCCATCATGCCCGGTGAGCACGAGGATATCCGGCAAATAAGCCCGGATCAAGGGAACAACTCTGTCCGCTTGGGCCTCCTCGGGAACGTGCTCCCCCACGGCGGGCACCCCGAGCTCACGGTAATACCTCATGCAGTTCCCTAGGTAATCCCCGTCCCCGTCGAGGTGAAGGACACGGCCGGGCATCTTCCCGTAGTTAACGCCTGGGGGAAGTGCATCGGCTGCTCGTCCTCTGAAGCCAGTCGCGCTGATCTCCTCCGCCATCCGGCGCAGGAACACCTTCTCCAGGGACTCCCTGGAAATCCTGTGCACCTGCTCCCGGGCGGACTCTATGTCCCTCTCATGCACGCGCACGAGGTCCGCAAGCGGCGCGTCCGCCACAAGGCGTGCGTTCAGCCCCTTGAGGACCGCTATGGCGCGACGTGCAGGGCCTGTCAGGATCCTGATGACCGCGAATATGACGTCAGACCCGTGCGATTTCCGAGAGACCGCGTCTCCTACCTTGATAAGCTCCACGCTCTCCCCTCCATCAGCACCGTCTCGGTCGCTACCAACATACTATGAGGTGGACGAGAAAAGGTGCCAATGGAGGTTCAGCCTGCGGTTGCCTACTTCGTGTGCTTGTCCGCCACCTTTGACGCACCGTAGGAGTCGGGCTTGATCCTCGCCGCGAACCCCGTCCCGGTGACCATGCCGACGATCTCACGGATGAGGTCCTTGGTCTCTCCGTTCTGCCCGATATCCAGGTGGATCTCCACGTCGAGATCGCCGTAACCGTTCTTCGCAAGCCTTTCGGCGAGTTTGCTCGCGACTCCGAGGCTCTTCGCCGTTTCGTAGAAGATCCTCTGCCTCAGGCTGCGCCCCATTCTCTCCCTTTCCTTGCTGTAGTAGTACCGGGCTCCCTTGCCCACCCTGTGGACAACTATGGCCGTGACGAAGCAGGCGTCCTCACGCAGCTGCGAGTCGGTCCCGATGATGAGCTTGTATGGGACGCCGGGGACCTCCTGCATGTAATCCATGATGTCTTTGAAAGTCTCGTTGAAGCTGAGCTTGCCCTTTGTCGGGCTTATAAAGACCACTTTCCTCACCTTGATCTCAGGAGGATGAAACCCCGTTGGGCTCTTGCCTGACCCTCATGGCAACTGCAAGGAGTGCGTCAGCTAGCCTGCCGAACTCATCGAGGCTCAGGGTCTCCGCCCGTCTCTCCGGCTGAACGGCTGCCATCTCCATGGCCTTCCGGATGACGCTCTCGTCCGCTCTCGGAAGGCCCAGGGCGCCAGGCCCCGCCATGACTAGCGCCCGTAGGAGCGTCTTGCGCCTCATGCCGAACCCCGCCCTCACCACGCGAAACAGCACATCCTCGCTGACCACCTTCACTGCCGGCTCGCGCCGCATGACAAGGCGCACCACCGCTGAGTCCACCTTCGGTGCAGGTCGGAACGCATCCGGAGGCACAATGGCAACGATCTCAGGAAGCGTGCGATACTGCACAACTACAGAAAACGCTCCGTACCTTTTCGAGCCCGGAGCGGCAACCATCCTTTCTGCTACCTCTTTTTGGACCAACACCACGACCCGCTCGAGGAACCTCGCCTCATCGAGGATCTTCAAGATGACGGGCGACGTGATGTAATACGGCAGGTTCGCAACGACCTTGCATTTCCTGTAAGCAAGTCTATCAAATTGCATTAACTCTGTCAAGCAAACGTCCAAAACGTCAGCATGAACGATGTCCACGTTCGGCCAGCCGCGAAAGTCCGTCCGGAGGCTCTCAACGAGCCTGTCATCGAGCTCCACCGCTATGACGTGCGCCGCCCGCTCGGCAAGGGCGCGCGTGAGAACGCCCGTGCCCGCCCCGATCTCGAGCACAGCATCAGCGCGGCCGAGATCGGCCGCGCTGATGATGACGTTCAGCCAAGAATGGTCCACGAGAAAGTTCTGGCCGAGGTTTTTCCTCGGCCGGATCGAGGGGTTGCCCCTCAGCCTGCGGGCGCAGGGTTTCACGGTTCTAGAACGTACACCTTCACCCATCGCTTTCCGTATCGCAGAGCCTCCTCCACGGTCTCGAAAAGCAAGTCGATCCTGTTGCCCTTGATGGCCGCCCCCACGTCGGCGGCGATGGCTGGGCCGTAGCCCTCGACGTAAAGCTTCGTTCCAAGGGGGATCACCCTGGGATCAACCGCCACGACGCCCGGCTCGGCCTTCATGCCTATGGCTGTGTACCCGTCCGCGTACCTCCCGCAGCTCGTCGGGCCCGGCTCGTACGCGGTGGCGAGCATTGTGTAGCACTCACGGTACCTGTACGCGCCGCGCGACGTATACAAGGTGCGCACGGGATTGCGGGTTCCCACCGCCAAGAGCTTCGACACGGGCTGCCGCACTACTTTGCTGGAGAGCACCTTCTCCTTGACCGGTCTTCCGTCCTCGTATGTAACGAGCACCTTTTGCTCCATGACGCCCTCTACGCCGGGCCGGAGCACCTTCGTCTTGCCCCGGTCCATGCTGGGATCGGACCTTTTCTCTATCCGGTAAGCCAGCCTCACCTGCTTGGTGACCACCTCAGATGTCACGCGGATGACCTTTATCTGCATCCCGGCGGTGAGGCCCGCCTCCATTCCGGGACTCACCTTATCGTCCGGCCTCAGCAAGACGCCCGCCTGCGCCAGGACGTGTTTCACCATCGGACCGGTCGTGACCATCTTGATCTCGCGACCGTCCACAGCCAGCGTGACCGGGACCGCGCGCGTGACCGTGATAGTGGCCGAACCGTACACACGTTCCGATACGCCGGGTGTTACCTCATCCCCCTCGTGGAGCTCGACCCCGGCCTGCCTCAGGATGTCACCTACCTTAAGGGCGGTTGTAGCCACCGATATGACTTGGTCATCCACGATGACCTTGACCTCCCTGGCGGCACCAGCAAGGCCCGTCACGAGAAGGACGGCGGTGCACACCACGAGCGCGATCTCCCTCTTTCGCTCGGTGAAAACGGACGGCCGCTCCCGCCTTTTATAAGGGCCAGACTTCATCTCCTCATCCTCCCTGCGGCGTCGCGCCAACTCTCGGTGACATCCCACGAACAAAGCCGGCCCAGGCGCGCGCGCCGCATTCTCCAATCACCCCGGTCGAATCACACCGGAAGCACACCGGGCCGAAATACCTGTTCGGTCATATTCGCCTAAAATCAGCAAAATCCTCCTTCGATCGCAATATCGCGACACGCAGCCTGTACGCCCCATTATTAGGAAAGCACCCGACACCATTATCGGCAGGTACTTATTGTATTATTCATGCCTCCCCGCGGCCGTGCCTCCGGAGCACTCTCGGGCAGGCGTTCCGCGGATTGCGTCACGGCATGCGCTCTCGAAGGGGCTCATGTACACGTCGCCCTCTAGGGGCCATATTGCACCCGTCCTAGCACCCGTCTAACACGTGTCATATGTGCGAGTCGTAGTGCCTAACGCGAAACTCGGCTTTCAACTTGGACGCGATCCTCCGGCACCCCCATATGCTCACACCGGGCACCTGTACCACGCTGAGTACCACCCTGGGAATGTGTTTCTTGCATTCCCGGGCGAAGGATATCACCGCTTTAAAGGCTTGTCTACCGTATATGGGGTGGCACAGCGCATCATACGCCGCCGCGTTCGAGGCGTTGAGGCTTATGGACATGCAGTCCACAAGGCCAGCGAGCTCGGGCACTACGTTGCGGCCGTGTATGAGGTTCCCGTGGCCGTTAGTGTTCATTCTGACGTACATCCCGCGCTCCTTGAGCCATTTCGCTATCGCCTTCACCTCGTCCAGGCGCATCATCGGCTCACCGAAGCCGCAGAACACAACTTCCTTGAGATGGGCCGTGGGTGCCTTTTCAAGCTCCTCGATAACCTGCTCCACGCTAGGCTCCTGGTCCAGCCACAGCCGCTCGCCGCCCACCCCGTCGGAGGTGCGGCGGATACAAAACTCGCAGTCATTTGTGCAGCGGTTGGTGAGATTGATGTACAATGAATCCCCGAGCCTGTACACGATGGACGACTGCACTGGGAACCGCCTCCTGGCCGTCACGAGGCCACGCGGGCCGGCGCCCGCATACTGGCTATCACTTCGCCAAACCCGCCTCAATTCCTCTTCACCCGCTCCGGCGCAGGCGCCCCGCTGGCGAGAAGCCGCGCCACGTATGCGTCGAAATCGCGGGCGCGGAGGGTGCCCTCCCAGAACTCCGCCAGCGCCGGCGCGATCGCCCGCGTCCGGACGTCCTTCTCCATGAGAGCAAGGCGGGCGGACCTGTGACCGCACGGCGTTCCTGATGCGGCCGACAGGGTCAGGAATCGTTCGCTCGCTCCGTCCGGCCCGATCATCCCGAGCACCTCCTGCCTGTCGCCCAGATGGGCGGGGACGACGCACATCTCCTTTGCGAGCCACAACGCCTCCTTCCTCGCGAGTTGGCGCGCGAACTCCACCGCGAGTCGGGCAGCGTCTTCTCCGCCAGGGCCCGGACGCCTGAACGCCATCACCGAAGTCACGGATGTGCAGGAATTGGCCTCTCCGCCGGGCGGGTGTGGGATGGGGAGCAGGACGGGCTCCACACCCTCCCGCGCTGACGGGAACTCTCCCTTCGCGATCCGCTCCAGGCGTTCGCGGACGTGACGCGCGAAACCCGGGCCCACCGGTCCTATGACCGCCGCTCTGCCCGTCCAGAAAAGCTCGAGCATGCGCTCGCCCATTCGCGGGACGGGCTCGGGGAACGCGTCTTCGTCCCTTGCCTCCTCCAAAAAGGATAGGGTTTCCGCTAGAGACGCCCCGTGCCAGGCCAGGCTGCCGTCGGCGTTGACGGCTAGCGCCTTCCCCGCGGCCCTCATGAGTGTGTCCAGAGTTGCTGTGGAGGTCGTCTCCAGGACGAGCGGGTAAGCCCGGTAGCGCTCATCGACCCCGACCTGTTGAGCAGCCAGGGCCCGCGCCATCGCGAGGACGTCGTCGTACGACCACCCGAAAGTCATGACCCGCTCAACGTCAACGCCAGCTTTCCTGAGAAGCTGGGCGTTTCCCGCCCAAGCCTGTACCGCGATCCACGAGGGCCACGCCCACACTCGACCCTCGATGGTCAGCGCCTGCAGGGCGCGGGGCTCGAAGGCTTCAGCCCCCGCGTCACCCGCCACGGTGCGGTCCATGAACGCGTCCACCGGCACCACGGCGCCGCTCTCGACCAGGGAGGGGTCGAACGGCGCGACGCAGACGTCCGGCTGCGTGTTGTTGTCAACGGCCTGCGCGATGGCCTCGCCGATCTCGTCGAGCCTCAGCAGCACGTACTCCACTTCGACGTTAGGGTAGAGCGCGCGGAACTCGGCCCTAGTCTCGTCGATGAGGTCGTCGTATCCGTACCCACCTCTGAACAGTGGCCAGCGCGTGCTCCACACCTTCAGCGTGTACGATTTCACCGGATCCACCCTGATCCATGGGTGAACACGGTAGCCGCGCAGCGCGTAGTAAATCCCGCGGGGGTGATACGGCCCCGGCGGCATGAGCTCGGGTCTGACGAAGACCGCGGTCACAGCGCCGGCGAACCCGATCGCGCCGAGGACCAGCAAAGCCAGGACGGCCGTGCGAAGCCATCGCATAGTGCAACCTCCGTTCGCTTGCGCGTTCGCTCGCGACAAGCCTCAGCCCGCAGCGATCCCCCGCTTGCGGCGGGCCTCACCTCAAGCCCAACAGATAGAGCTCGTTCGTCCCCACGCGGCCGGTCACGGGAACGCCGTAGAACTTCTGCATCTCCCTCACCGCCGCCTCGACACGCTCGCCGAACCTGCCGTCGAGAGGGCCTGCGTCGAACGCCTCGCGTCTTAGGTAGTACTGGAGCACCTGGACGTCCTGTCCAGTGGCCCCGGGACCAAGCTCGCGCGTAATATCCCCTTCGGGCTCGTAACCCACAATGAAGACCCTCGTTTTGATGGGGACGAGCTCGAAGAGCTCCTCCACGTCCTCGTTGAACATCCTGATACACCCCGCGCTCGCCGCGGTGCCTATGGACCACGGCCTGTTCGTGCCGTGAATGCCGTATCCGCCCCACGGGACATTGAGTCCCATCCAACGCGACCCGAAAGCTCCGCCGGGCGCGTAATCCTTCTCGATTATGGCGAACTCGCCGATCGGGGTCGGTGTATGCCATTTCCCGATAGCGATGGGGTACTGCTTTACGACTTTGTCACCTGCATAGAGAGTCAGCGTCAGTTTGGTGACGTCAACCACTATCCTCCGTTCGCCGCTGGGCATCTCGGCCTCCGTGAGGGCGGGAAGCGTTTGCGCACGGCCCGTGGCCATCTTGAGCCACGTGTCGGGGGTGACGACGCCGTCAGGCTCGAGGTCGACGGCCCGCTGGAACGCTCGGACCGCGGCATCGGTGGACAGGTCGAAGACGCCGTCGGGCTTGCCACTGAAAAAGCCGAGCGCTCGCAGGCGCTCCTGGAGCTCCAATACGTCATTGCCCTTGAGACGAGGTTTCGTAAGATACAGGCGGCGGTTCGTCTCGCCACACTTGGGGACGACCACCCTGTACGACCGTGGGCGGCTCGCTGACTCTTGGCTTACATGACTCGCACGGCTTGCAGGGCTTGCAGGACTGGCAGGATCGCGACGCGAGGTTTCTGCAATGGGTGTCGGCTGCGATGCGGACGGGGAAGGCATCGGGCCCGGCGCCGCGGAGAGAACGACGCGCCGCGCGACCGCGGCAACCGCTGCCGCCGCTGCGACGACCGCCGCCACGACCGTCACCACGAGAAAGGCCAGCACGAGCACGCGCGCCCCACGCGCCACCCCACGCGCCATTCGTCTCCTGCCCATCCAGAAAACACCCCTGACTATCTCGGGCGGATCCCTCATAGATGTCGTACCAAAGATATATGAGAGCGAGCGGCATATATGAGGAAGGGGCCTTTACGGTCCCCCTTGCGGTCCGAGCCTGGGGTCGGTTGGGCCAGCCTGCGTCGCTCTTTCGAGACCGCCCGAGCGACGGCCGGCGCGTGCCTGCGGCGGGTGCGCGAGGGCAACACCATGATAATCTGAAGGAATGACACAAGCAGGAAAACACGATGCTCTGGAGAATCTTCGGATTGTCAGAATCGGCACAACCCGGCGGCATGTTCACGCACCGCACGGTTGCGCAAAGGGCCTGGGCGAAGACGGTCCACGACAAGGAGGTGGTGGCACGACACCGCGCTGAGATGCTTGCTTCTTTCCGCTTGCATGTGATCCGTTCCGCTTCAGGTTCCACTTTCGTGCGTCATAACTGCGGTAGGCTCCTCGGTCTGCTTGGCAGAGGAACCAGGGATGCGAATCGGAGAGGCAAGGAGGGAGAAGGATGAACTCAGTTGTTGCCCTGGTTATCGGGTTCATAGTGGCCGGAATCGGGTATTACTGGTACGCGCGGTATTTTGATGAGAGGGTCATCCAAGTAGATCCCAAGAAGGCCACCCCGGCCAAAATGTACATGGACGGAGTGGACTTCATCCCCACGAGCAAGCACGTGCTCTTCGGGTATCAGTTCAAGTCCATCGCAGCACTCGGCCCAGTGCTGGGTCCGATCATCTCGCTGCAGTGGGGCTGGCTTCCGGGGCTCCTATGGATCCTTCTGGGAACATTCTTCATAGGGTGGATCCACGACTATTCCAGCGCTATCATCGGTCTCCGCAACGACGGCGAGACCTTCGGCGCCCTGAGCTACAAATTGATCTCCCCGAGAGGTCGCGTCATACTCCTGAGCTTCATGTACTTTTATCTACTGCTCATAGTGTCGGCCTTCGGCAGCATCGTCGCCAGCATGCTCCAGGGAACCCCCAGCGTGCCGCTGGCCATCTTGGCGCTAATGGCGGTCGGCTTACTATCCGGCTACCTCATTTACAAGAAAAAGATGGACATTCTCGCCGTGACCATCCTCATGGTCGTTCTTTCCATATTTGCTATCTGGCTTGGCACCGTGATCCCGATCAAGGGGTCGTACGGAGCCTGGGTCGTGTTCGGCCTGCTGTTCAGCTTCATAGGAGCGGTGCTGCCCATCTGGAGCTACACTCAACCCATCAACTACATCTCATTCTACCTCGTCGCCCTCGGCATGCTGGGCGCGGTTCTCGGCATACTGGTGGGTCACCCGAACTTCAGCGTGCCGGTGTTCACGACCTTCTCCATCAGCGTGGGCCCGCTCTGGCCGATCCTCTTCGTCACCATCGCGTGCGGCGCGATCTCGGGTTGGCATAGCCTCGTGTCGTCCAGCGGCACGGCGCGTCAGCTTGAGAACGAGACCGACACGCGCTACGTCACGGGCGGCTCCATGTTCCTCGAGATGCTCCTCGGGCTCATCGCTCTCATAATCGGCGCCGCTTCCTTCGCGACGTTCGACGAGTACGGGGCGAACCTGAAGGCGCTCGGCCCCGCGGGCATCTTCGCGGCCGGCCTCGGCGCGCTCCTCAACAAGCTCGGGATCGGGGCGGAGTTCGGCAAGGCCTTCGCCGGCGCGATGCTTGTGGTCCTCGCTATCACCATCATGCAGCTCGCCGTGAGGTTCATGAGGATAGCCACGGCGGAGATAGCGGGCGAGGGTGTGCCCCTTCTGCGCAACACCTACGTGGGGGCCTTCGTAGCCGTGCTGCTCACCTACATACTGGTGATGACGGGCACGTGGAGCTACATCTGGACCCTGTTCGGCGGTGCTAACCAGCTCATGGCCGCGCTCGCCCTCATGCTCGCCTCCATATGGCTGGCGAAGGAGGGCAAGGCTTGGCAGTTCACGTACTACCCGATGCTGTTCATGCTCGTGACGACCATCGCCGCGCTCGTGCTCACCACGAGGAACCTTATCATCACCGCCTCAAAGCTGTCGGCGGGGACCGCGAGTCCGCCCGCCGGGCAGAGCGTGGGTGTGGCGATCGGCGGCAACATCATATCCGCTGCGATAGCCGTGTTCTTGATCATCGCCGCGCTCGTGCTGGCGTACGATGGCCTGAGGATGTTCGGTAAGGCTAGAGCCGGTAAGCTTGGCAAAGCGCCCGCGGCTGCACCGACGGCCAAGGCATAGAGACCTCCGAGAGAATGCAGAGAGTTGTAAGAAGCGGTCGGCGGCGAATCTCACGCGCGGGCCTTCCCTTCCCCAGGCGGGGCGCGGGCCCTCCCTTCCCTCGGGCTCAGTCGGCCCGCGCCCCGCGGCTTCTGCCATCACGCGGATGGGCGAGAGGCGAAGCCCGCGCGTGCTTACACGCAAATCGTTGTGTCGCGTGTGAATCACATGCGATTCGCCTCCGATTCGCACGTAGACGCGTCCCGGCAGACGCACGCCGTGGCGCGCCGTGGCGTCGTCCGGGCGCGGGATGCGGCGTTCCGTGCGCACCCCCGGCCGGGGCGGCTCCGCGTCCGATGACACGGCATGGATGGACATCGGGTGGACGCCGCATTGTGGACGCCAACACGGGTACATGCGCCCGGCGCCGAGCGTTGGGCGCCGGGCGGTGGGTCCGTGCGGCACCCATACTGGGGAGACGGACGAATGGTGTTTGAAAGGGCGCTTCGTGTGGCGCGTGAGTTTCTCTACGGTCTCACTGGATTCGAGATAGCCGAGACGGCGAGGCGAAGGCGTGCCGCATGCGAGCAGGCCTTCATGTGTGCGCTCTTCGGATGCGCCCTCGGCGTGCCGATTCCGCAGTCGTACTATTCGCTGCGCCTTCTGCCATATCTCGCGGCCAGGATGCCCGGCTGGAAGCGCAGCGTGCTCAAGGAAAAGGATCTAACGGAGGTGTTTGCGCATGAACTCGCCTGAGATCCCACAGGGTCCCGCGACGGAATCAAACAAGGATACGACGCCCCGCAGGCATGGGGGGCTCTTCCAAGCCGCCAAAGAGTTCATCTACGGAATGGCGGCCCATGACATGACGAGATTCGCCCTGAAGACCCGTTCAAGCATGGAGCATCTCTTCATCCTGATCACCATGGGCGACATGCTCGGAGTCCCCATCCTGCCGCCCTACTACTCGCTGCGGCTCTTGCCTTACGTAGTCCCGCAGATATCCACGTGGAAGCGGCGCATGCTCAGGGAGAAGGACCTGATGGATGCCATATTCTGAAACCCTGGGACGCCCAGGTTCGCGGAAGCCCGCTGGAGGGCCCGCTGGAAGTTGGAGGTGAACGACTCCGTGTCACTGGCGAAATTCTTCGAAGATTATCCGGACGTTAGATACATCATGTACGGCGGCAAGGGCGGCCTGGGAAAGACCACCTTCTCCGCTGCCACCGCCTATTACCTAGCCAAGAAAGGGCACAAGGTTCTGGTGTTCTCCGTAGATCCACAGGCGTCCCTGTCGGACATCTTCGAGAGGAACATCTTCGGGCAGGGCGAGGTGGAGATACTGCCCAACCTCTACGCCTGCGAGATCGATGCCGACCGCCGCATCAAGGAGTATCAGGACGAGATCCGCCAGAAGATCCGTGACATGTACGGGTTCGAAGAGATCCCTGAGGAAATCGAGAACTACATGCAGGCGGCGTCTGCCGAGCCAGCCATGGAGGAAAGCGCCATATTCGACGAGGTCGTCAACATCGTGGTGAAAGGCGGGTATGACTACTACATTTACGACCTCGTGCCGCTCGGCCACGCGCTTTACTACCTCAGTATGGCGTCGGTGTACGACCAGTGGATCAGCAAGATCACCCGCCTGCGCGAGCAGATGCGCGAGTACGACCGCGTGATGGCGACGGTGAGGCGTGAGAAAGAGCTTCAGGAGGATCAGATCCTGAACGAGCTGCAGTATATCAAGGGGCGCATCAACGCCTCGTCGGGTATACTCACAGACTCGCGGAAGACCGCGTTTTTCTTCGTGCTCACCCCGGAGGAAATGATCATCCTGGATACGAAGAAGGCCGCCGATATGTTTGCGAAGTTCTCAGTGCCGATACGCGGGTACATCGTGAACCGGGTAGTCCCCCAGGAACTGCTCGGCCAGAATATCCCCACATACCTGCGCAACAGGATCACCATGCAGAAGGGGTTCCTCGAGGAGATCGAGAGATCGTTCGGCGAAAAGGTGCTCGGGCGCGTTCCGGAGCTCGAGAGCGACGTGAGGGGCATCCCGATGATCGAAAAGATGGCCCACGCGATGTTCGGGGGGTGGTGAAAGTGGCACAGGCAGTCAGCCCAGCGCAGCCGGCCATGTCCGGCTCGATGTCGGAGTTCCTCGCGGCGAAGCCTCATCTCAAATACGTGTTCTTCGGCGGCAAGGGCGGCGTCGGGAAGACCGTGATGGCCGGCGCCGCGGCGTGCTGGTTCGCAAAGCAGGGCCGCCGGACGCTCCTCGCGTCCACGAACCCCGTTCACTCGTTGAGCAGCCTCCTCGGGCAGGACGTCTTCGGGAGCCCGAAGCCGGTGGAGGGCGCGCCGGGGCTTGAGGCGTACGAGATAGACACAAAGGACACTATCGAGAAGTCGAAGCGCGAGATAAGCGACAAGATCAGGATGTTCCTCAAGTTCGCCGACATCCCGACGAAGGCCGACGACTTCGTCCAGACCGCCACAATGAACCCGGCTTTCGAGGAGTCGGCCATGTTCGAGAACATGATCAACATCATGTTCGAAGACAAGTATGAGGTGTACGTCTTCGACACCGCGCCCACGGCCAACGCCAGGCGCCTCCTCGGCATGTCGCAGGTGTACTCGCTTTGGGTCAACAAGATGCTCAAGAGTCGTGAGGAGGCTACGGCCCTGCGCAAGGCGCTGTCCTTCCGGAGGAAGGAGGAGAAAGACCCGCTCCTCGATTACCTCCTCTCGTTCAGGGACCGCATCGGACACGCCCGCGAGCTGCTCTGCGACTACGACAAGACGGCGTTCTTCTTCGTGACGCTGCCGGAGGCGCTGCCCATCGCGGTCATCAAGAGGTTCATCGGTTGGTTCAACGACTTCGGCATCCCGGTGGGCGGGGTCATAGTGAACGGCGTGATAAAGGCGGAGGACTTGGACGAGGGCACCTCGCAGTTCGTGCTGAACCGTGTGGAGATGCAACAAAGCTATATGAAGCAGATATACGAGATGTTCCCGGACGTCCGCGCGGTAGTGCCGCTCTTCGAGACCGAGGTGCGCGGCGTGCCGATGATCATGCGGGTGGCGGAAGCGCTCTTCAAGGATGGATGCAGCCAGAAGGCGGGCCAGGCCGGATAGGCTGAGATTGGCTCCGCAGGCATAGGCAGAGAGAGCGGCTCCGCACCGTCTGACAGGAGCGGGCCGCTCTTCTTTCAATCAATACGGATAGGGGTCGACGTATGTGAAGATGTCGCTCCAGTGCGTGTCTCGCTCGAACTGGAGGTAATCGTATTTGGAATAGGGGCTCCAGGAATAACGATCCGGCAGATAGATTGAAAGCCCGTTCCCCCAGGCACGCGTATAGGGCGCCCCAGCATACATCCACGACCCGGAAAGCGCTGCCACGAGCGCGTCGGCCTTGGCGCAGATGGCCTCGCGGGCAGGGGCCGATATGCCGGATGCCGGGTCCGCCACGCGGGCGCGCAGCTTCGACGCGAAGTCCGCTATGTCGAAGTGCGCGCAGTTCCAGTACTGGATGGCATCGAGCCTTGCGATGCTAATGGCCTGCGCGATCTTGGCCGCGTCGGAGCCGCCAGAGTTCGCCTGTATACGGCGTAGGAGCTCGTCTCTCAGAGCTTTGACCGCGGCCGCCACGTCGTCGGCGTGCTCAAGGCGGAACGCAGACTGGGTGACGCCCCACGAGAGGCTCGCGCCGTATGATGCGAGGTACGTGTCTACGAAAGCTCTCGCCAGATCCCAAGGCGACGTGCCGTATGGATCTGCCACGAGGCCTGCCAGGGCGGCGCCATAGTCCCAGCCTTCCTCGGGCTCAATCTCTTCCGAACCCACGGCGATGTCCGCAACGCCGCGCATCTCGTACGCCACCTCGACCATCTGCATGAGGCACGCGTCGAAGCCGATGATATCGAGGCGAGGCAGGCCCTGGAGCGCCGAGCGGACCTGGTCCACGTCGAGGGCGGCGGGCTCGCTCCCGCCGTTGTCAACGCAGATCGCCCGCGGCTCGACGCGCGCGGTCCGCCAGATGGTCCAGCCGTCGCCGTGGTCCCAGAGGATAAGCACGTAATGCTGGGCGGGGTAGTGCGTCATGCACCAAGAGACGAAATCGCGGAGCTGCGCGGGGTCTGCCATGTTTACCTCAGTCTTGCTGTCGTAATTCCCGTCCCACGGCGCCAGGGGAGACGCGATGGTGTCGTAGGCTAGCGAGCCCGGCGGGTTTGGATCCCTCTCTACATAGTAACGGCGCGTGCCGGTCCAGCCGCCGTTGCTCGTGTCGAACCCGTCGGCCCTGTCGATCTGGACCAGGATCCTGACCTCGTCCGTCGAGCCGACCTCCTCCAGCTCGTTCATGTCGGCTATCGCCGCGGACTCGAGGTTGTTGTCGGCGCACATGTACACCATAACGGTCCACTTCCCGAGCAGGTTGCCGTAGGTCTCGTTCACTGTGGTGACCTGCCCGCTGCGGACGAGGACCTTCACGTCCAGCCGGTAAGGCTCGTACACGACGCTAACCGTCTGCGTCCCGGGCGAGACCCCGTCTTTCCTGAAGTAACCCGCAGCGTCAGTCACCGCCAGCCCGCCGGACCCGGTCACTCTTACCACAGCACCCGCGCACGGCTCGTATCCCTCAGGCACGGCCGGTGCTGGCGCGCCGCGCGCCCCGGCCGGGAGGACTTTCAGCCCTGGGGCGGGGGCTGGTTCGGCAACAAGGGCCGCGCTCTGGGCCGGGCGGACGGTGGTGGTCGCCGCGACGGCGCTGTACCCTGCTGGTTTGAACACATACCCATCCACCGAGCCAGGCCGCGGAGAATCACTCCCAAAGCAGCCCGCAATGAGCACGCTCGTCGCCAGAGCCGCGGCTGCGTACATGGCCACCCGGAGCCTCCGCCGCATCATCAGTCTCCCCATTGATGACGTTCGCTCCTCCCGTTACGTCAGTTGTAACCGCTCCAGGCTCTATACTACCATCTGCCAAATCCAGGTCAAGTCTGCCTGAGGCTGCCAACCTCGACCGTGTCCAACTACGCCCGTACCGCAGCCGCCGAGCCCGTGCGGCGTTTTTGGTTGCACACTAACGGTTTGGGCTTCATTGGACTCCGCACGTGCGGCAACGGACTCCTCCAGCCGGGTAGAGGGAGCGCAAGAGGAACTGAGCCGGTGGAAAGCCTTCAAAGGCTTCAGGTGGAAACGGCTGGTGATTACGTCGATCCTCACGACGCCAACGCGGCCGCCTAAGCTTATGGGCGGCCGCGTTGCCGCGGGCTCACGAGCGCGAGCCCCCTGGGAGACGCCGCGCGCTACTGCACGCGGTAGATCGGCACGTCACGAAGGGCATCGGGCGAGGCGAAGAGCTGAGGGGTCTGCACTGCACCCGGCCCGAATTCCGCCGAGACATATTCCTGCACTCGGGGCGCGGCGTAGCTGAGAGCCTCATAGGCGCTTATGAGCCCGTCCTCGTTCGAGTCCGCCGCCCCGTTGGCTAACCCTTCACAGAAAAATTCCGTGAACACTCCGTTCTGGAGGTCCGAGGATTCGTACGAGACCTCTGTATCATCGCACGCGGTGATCACCACGTACCCCGCTGCGCTGAGGTTCCGGGCCATGCGCGACAAGCCAGATCTAAAGCTCTTGCTCCCATCCGCCGTCGAAGCAGCGCCGCTGCTGCTGGCGCCGCCGACCCCCTTGAACATCCCCCCGCTCCGGCAACTATCGAAGATGAATGTGCAGTATCTGGTCCCGGTCACCGGCGACGCCGGTATGTAATAGGCCACGCACTGCCTCAGCTCGTAGTCGTAGATGGCCTGACCATCTGAGGCAACAAGACACTCGTACGGAGGGTCCCCGGGGTTTGGGCTGGGTTCACCGTCCGATGCGCCGTGCCCTGAGAAGGTCATGACGAAGTAATCCTGGCCGTCCGGGCTCATCTCATCCCCTATGGCCGCTATGGCGTTCAAAATGCCTGCCTTGGTCGCCTGCTGGTCGGTTAGCTTCACTACCTTTCCCGCATACCCATTGGTGCCCCAGAGCGTAGATTCCAACAAATCCGCATCGGCAACAGCATAGTGCAGGTCGTTCGCTTCGTCGGGGTAATCGTTTATCCCGATGATGAGATAGAAGAACGAGCCCAGCTTGGCCTCGCCAAGGTGAGTCGTCGTGTCCGCGACCACCCACACGCCGGGATACGTCAGGCCGTTTATGAACCTCTCGTGTGTTATCGAAACGTCATACGTCCCTGGGCTCAGCGTCGTTTTAAGCGCATGTCCGCACAACAAGATATGCCGCGAGGTAACCACCTATGAACCATGAAAGGCGGCCGCCAGGGGCATGCCCCTATCTTGGCAACTCAGTCTAGCTCATCCAAGCACGGAATGCAACACCACTAACTATGACAAGGGGGTCAAACTCGGCCATCGGCGTTGCGGGCAGGTTTCGGTGAAGCACGCCCTGGAGTCTCACGCGTCCTCACGTGCCACTACCGCGGTAGTGTGGTATCATGCGGGTGAGGTGATGGCCAATGGCGAAGTACAAGCTCACGAATGTTCGGTTTACGGAGGAGGAACACGAGGCGCTGCGGTATCTCGCTCTTTCGGAAGGCAGAAGCATGGCCGACATACAGGCAGGTTTTGTTTGTAGGCCCGGGTGACGCGGCTCAGGCGATCGACTTAGTGCGCGGCGTAGTTTCGTGGCGTGCCAGGCCTGTGCCGTCCGTCGCCATCCGGGCGGGTTCGTGGACGCCGCTACGGCCTCGTCGCGTACGGATGGCGATAGCAGCACAAGAGGCTGTCCTGCCATGAGCGAGGCAAGGAATGCGCCGTGGAGGTGCGAGGGACGGAAAAGAGGTGTCCTGCACACCCGCAGTCACTCGCCCCGAAGCGAGGTATGTGCCGAGTCACGCCCGACACCTTGCACAGGGAATCCGCCAGCTCGCACTCTGAAAGGGTCGGCAATGAGACCACCGATGAGGCTTCCACCTCGCGAGACACAATTGGGACGACATCGATTCCCACGGGTCTCGCTACCGCCCGGAGCCAGTCCACATGCCAGCGGCGGCTTCCGCCGCCCGTCCAGTGGCGGCGGAGGCGATGGGGGAGACCCTTGACGCCGGAGCCGACGTAGGCGTACAACCCCCTGTCGAGCGAGTGCTCGCCCAGACTTCCGATACGGACCACGCTGGGCTCAGGCACGTAGAGCCACAGAACGTAAAGGCCTCTCTGAGGCAGGGCGCCCCATTCAGGGGTGACGTCCGCGTCCGGAGTAGCGCGGGTGACACGGGTAAGGGAGTCCCCGCAGTTCTCTTTGCAGCTGTCTTGCCCGATGTCCTTCTCCATTGTGGCGACGGTGAGGGGTTTCTCGGTGTGCGGCGCGACGGCGGTCACCCTGAAACCACGCTGCTGATAGTATGGGACTAGGAGACGTTCCACAACGCAGTAGAGCACGAGCCGCCTCACCCCGGCGTCTCTCGCCTGCTTTTCGATGGAGCTGAGAAGGAGCGTTCCCGCCCCGCGTCCCCGGAATTCGGGGAGCACGCCGAACCGGCTCAAAACCCATGCGTCCGGGGGACGAGGTGTAACGCGGACGATGCCTGCGGGCCCTAAGCCGTTTCCGTCTTGCCCTGTGCCGGGACCGAGATAGAGCACAAAAACGCGCGTGCCCGCTCTCAACTCCTTCACGATTCCTTCGCGGGTCTCGTGCGTCGCGCCCGGCGCCGGCAGACCGGGACTAGGAACGTGCGGCGTTGAGAAAGCTCTGCGAGTGAGGTCGGCAATCAAGGATAGATCTGCCTCGTTGAGCTCTCGTATTCTGAATCCTGACGCTCCCAATCGTGATCTCTCGTCGGACGGCATCATGATGCCCTCCCACGGCGCAACGCTGTGTATAGCCGCAGCTTAGGTAGCCATCGAGTAGCCGGGACGCCTTGTTTGAACCGGCCGGCTGCGCCGCCGCCTCACCGCACAAGGCAGCTCTCTGTCGACGGAAGGGTGGACACGCGTTCGATGAGGCCAGGCGGGTTCAATATCGGCCCGAACCCGACTTTTCCCTTTTGACAGCGCCGGGGTTGCCGGTGCTTGCACGACGGGGCGTTGAGAATTCGGCACTCCCGCGCGCCGAATTCGAGCGAGGCGCGCCTCAAGCGCGCCGTCCCCGGAGTGCGGCACCGGCAACCCCGCACGCCGCGCCGCGCACGGTTTCTTCGAGGCAACCTAGCGGCATCCCCCGCCCTCCGCGAAGAAGCGCTCGAGCCTGCGGAGCCCCTCCTCGATGTTCTCAAGGGAGTTCGCATAAGAGAAGCGCAGGTAGCCCTCGGCATTCGGGCCGAAGTCTATCCCAGGCGCGGTGGCCACGCCGCACTCCTCGAGGATCCTGAACGCCAGGTTGTAGGAGTCGTTGGAGTATTTCCTGGCGTCCGCGAGCACGTAGAAGGCGCCTGTCGGCTCCCCCGCCACCGGGAGGCCGATCTCTCTGAGCCTCGGGACGATATACCGTCGGCGCTCGTCGTACGTGCGAACCATCTCGTCTACGTAAGGCTTACACTCGTCAGAGAACGCTGCCACCGCAGCGCGCTGCGTGAAGGACCCGGCGCAAATCAGCAGGTTCTGCTGCAGCTTCTGCACGGGTCGCACAAACTCCTCAGGAAGGATGGCGTAACCCAGTCGCCACCCCGTCATAGCCCAGGTCTTCGAAAAGCCATTTATCACGAACGCATTATCGGTGAACTCGAGGATCGAGTGGGCTCGCCCTTCGTACACCAGCCCGTGGTATATTTCGTCGGACACGATGGGAATGCCGATATCGGCAAGGGCTTGAAGGTCCTCCGCGCTCAGGAGATTACCAGTGGGGTTCGCCGGCGAGTTGATCAGGATGGCTTTCGTTCTCGGAGTGACGCGAGACCGCACCTCATCCGGGACGAACCGGAACCCGTTCTCCGCCGGCACCTTCACACGCACGGGGACCCCTTCGGCCGCCCGGATGTAGTTCGGGTAGCATGAATAGCACGGATCGGAGATGATGACCTCGTCCCCGGGGTCCAGGAGAGCTTCGAAAACCAGGAGAAGTGCGGGAGAGCTCCCGGGCGTCACGATCACACGCCGGGCGGGCACATCAATGCCGTACCTCTCGGAATAGTACCTGGCTATCGCCTCGCGCAGCTCGGGAATACCAAGGCTGGACGTGTACCCTGTCTCGCCCGCGGCGAGCGCCCTGCGGCACGCCTCCCGTATCGGCTCGGGTGTCCGGAAGTCCGGCTCACCCACCTCGAGATGAATGACGCTCCTCCCCGACCGCTCGAGCTCTTTCGCCCTCTCGAGCACATCCATGACTATGAAGGGCGGGATCTCACACGCCCTGCGTGATTGGGGAATGCCTGCTCTTGTGACTTCAACCCTTCTCGCCATCGCCTCGTGGCTGCACCCCTTTCACATAAGTAAATAGGTTAGGAGTATTGGAACGACGGTACGCCTCGCGGGACACCGTTGAGCTTTCCTTCGCTGCGCCACGTCCCACCTCGGCCAGCCGAAGGCCCTGAAATCAGTCGCTGGTTAGTCGCTGGGGTCGCTTGAACCGGGGGGTTGAAGGGAAGCTCAACCGCCTTGCTCGCCTCGACTTAATTCAACAAGCAATCCGGTAGTCCTCCCTTGCGGGATGCTGCAAGGCGGAACGCGGCAGATAGGCAGGGAGCAGCGAGGCAGGGAGGCAGGAATTCGCGGCCCCAAGGCGTTTCTGCGCCGGCGCATCCGTGAGCGAAGCCGCAGGAAAAGCCCTTATTGCGCCCCCGGCTCAGGCCGGGCTTTCTTGTGCCCTGTCAACCGTGACCTAAGTGAGGCTGCAAAAGTGCTGCCGACTTTTGGGAGGGGTTGCCGGTGATTGCACGAGGGGTGACAAAATCCGGCCACTGGCCTGACGGGCCGGATTTTGTCACGGTGCCCCGCTCGGGGCGCCGTCCCAAAGTGCAACACCGGCAACCCGGCAACTGCTGGAAGAGGGGCGAGGATTAATGCATCCTCACTTAGGCCGCGGGTAAAGCTTTTATTGCGCCTGTAGGCATGGGATGGTATAATACGAGACAACAGCAGGCTTTCAAGCACAAGATGCCCGTGAAAGGGCAACTACGACAACGCAAAGGCGAATAACGCAAAAGGCGATGAACGGGAGCAGTAGGCTCACGGAGCGTTTGAAGAGAGCCGCCGGACGGTGCGAGGCGGCAACCTCGGCGCAGCCGAACTCGCCCGGGAGTCTCACGCCGAACGGCTCGTTGATCCGACGGCACGCCGTGCCCGTGCCGTGTCAATGTCGGCGCCAGTAGGCGAAGACGGACCCGCCGTTATCCGGGAGGGCGCACGCAGGGACCGCCTCATTCGGGCATGGGCGAGCGTGGGCTCGCCGGGCCGGGCCCGACCAAGGCCTGGCCGCAGCGCGGCGCAAGGCGCAGAGCTCGCGTTTGCTTGGAGACCGGTGTCGGCTTCTGGTTGCTGCCGCATGGTGGATGGCGGGAGCAGCGCGATGCGGCTGAAACGCCGCGCGAGCAGAAGCAAAGGCGGAGGCAGAGGCGAGTCGTGTCGCGGAACGCGTGGCGTAGCCGAAGCGATCCTGTCCCGTTGCGTGAGCCCAGTTGAGAGGGCCTGAACCGCCAAAGGAAACGCCGCTTCAGGCGGGGCCCGTTCGACGCGAGCCTTCTTGGATGATGCTGCCGGCCTCGGTGCCGGGAAGCCGCACAGCGGGGGCAGCAGGGGCGTGGCGTCGGCGACGGTTGCATCCATCCGAAGGGCGGGCGGCATCCGGCCAAGTAGAGTGGTACCGCGAGGGTGATGAGCTGATTACCCCCGTCTCTTCATGGAGACGGGGTGTTTTTTTGGATGGGTTCCTTAATCCTTGAGAAGGACTGCTGCCGGGGCTTGCACCCGTGCCCGTGCTCGTGCCCGTGTCCGCGCCGGAGCGTGCGTTTTCGCCCGCACCGGCGGCCGCATCCGCACCTGCACCCGTGGCCGTGTTCGTAGCCGTGCCTGGCGCACGGCTCGCGCCCCGCACACCGCACGAGGAGGTTTGAGAGTTCAAGATGGCTACTGAGCGAGCACCTGAGCGCATCGAAAGATACGACCATCAGGCTATAGAGAAGAAATGGCGCGATATCTGGGAGGAGACTGGCGCCCACCGCACCGACGAGAACCCCGACAAGCCCAAATACTACTGCCTGGACATGTTCCCGTACCCGTCCGGCTCGGGCCTGCACGTCGGCCACTGGCGCGGCTACGTCCTGAGCGACGCGTGGAGCCGCTACAAGAAGATGCAGGGCTACGCGGTGCTCCATCCGATGGGCTGGGACGCGTTCGGGCTCCCCGCAGAGAACGACGCGATCAAGAAGGGGATCCACCCCGAGGTGTCCACGGCGCGCAACATCGCCACCTTCAAGCGCCAGCTCCACGACATCGGCGCAATGTACGACTGGAGCCGCGAGATCAATACGAGCTCCCCGGAGTATTACAAGTGGACGCAGTGGATCTTCCTGAAGATGTTCGAGAAGGGCCTCGCCTATCGCAAGGAGATGCCCATCAACTGGTGTCCGAGCTGCAAGACGGGCATCGCCAATGAGGAGGTCGTGGCAGGCGAGTGCGAGCGCTGCGGCACCAAGGTCACGAAGAAGAACCTGGTCCAGTGGATGCTCAGGATCACCGCGTATGCCGACAGGCTCCTCGAGGACCTCGACAAGCTCGACTGGCCTGAAAAGGTCAAGAAGATGCAGGCAGACTGGATCGGCCGCAGCTACGGCTCGGAGATCACCTTCGACGTGCAGGGCACGCAGGACACTATCACGGTGTTCACGACCAGGGCCGACACGCTCTTCGGTGCAACATACATGGTCCTCGCGCCGGAGCATCCCCTTGTCGCGAAAGTCACCACGCCCGAGATGCGCCCGGCAGTCGACGACTACATCGAGCGCACCCTCGCCAAGTCATCGGTGGACCGGATGACCGCGACGAAGGAGAAGACCGGTGTCTTCACGGGGGGCTACGCCATCAATCCCATCAACGGCCGCCGTATCCCCATCTGGATCGCCGATTACGTCCTCATGGACTACGGCACGGGCGCGGTCATGGGCGTGCCGGGCCACGACGAGCGAGACTTTGACTTCGCCACGGCTTTTGGACTCCCCATCATAAGGGTGATCGCTCCGACGGAGATCGCGCGCCGGGACATGGCGGGCGCTGCCGCGATGCCCCTTGACCACGCCGAGACGGAATACGGCGTCATGGTCAACTCGGGCGAGTTTGACGGAATGACGTCCGAGGAAGGCAAGAAGGCCGTTACTGAGAAGTTGGCGAAGGCCGGCAAGGCACGCTTCACGGTCAACTACAAGATGCGCGACTGGGTCTTCTCGCGCCAGCGCTACTGGGGCGAGCCCATTCCCATCGTGCACTGCGAGAAGTGCGGCGAGGTCCCCGTGCCGGAGGACCAGCTTCCCGTGCTGCTGCCGCGCGTCGAGCGCTACGAGCCCACCGGAACCGGTGAATCGCCCCTCGCAGCGATAGCCGAATGGGTGAACACCACTTGCCCGAAGTGCGGAGGGCCCGCGAAGCGTGAGACCAACACCATGCCGCAGTGGGCAGGGTCGTGCTGGTACTTCATTCGCTACGTCGATCCGAAGAACGATAAACAGCTTTGCGACCCGGCAAAGGCCAACGCGTGGCTGCCTGTGGACCTTTACGTCGGCGGCATAGAGCATGCCGTGCTGCACCTGCTCTACTCCCGGTTCTACGTAAAGTTCCTGTACGACATCGGAGCCATCGGGTTCGACGAGCCCTTCGGCAGGCTCTTCAACCAAGGCATGATCTACAAAGACGGCGCCAAAATGAGCAAGTCCAAGGGCAACGTCGTAAGCCCTGATGACATGGTCGAGCGGTACGGTGCGGACTCGCTCAGGCTTTACGAGCTTTTCATCGGCCCGCCCGAGCTCGACTCGGAATGGAACGACAGCGGCATTGAGGGGATGTACCGCTTCCTCAACAGGGTGTGGCATCTCGTGAACTCCCACCACTGCCGCGAAGGCGTGGAGGCGGCGACTCGCAGGGGGACAGCGGCCGCGCCCGCGACGGGGGCTGAGGCTGCCGTGAGAGCGACAGGTGCTGTGGGGCCACGGGTTGCCGGCCAAATCCCTGCGGCCCTTGAACGCGAGCGACACCGCGCCGCCATGGAAGTCACCCAGCGCCTGGAGGCCTTCAAGCTCAACACTGCGGTCAGCGCGCTGATGTCTTACGTGAACTTCCTGAACGACTGGGCGGACGAGAACGGCGCGGTAGATAGGGACAGCCTCGAGACGCTCGTGAGGCTCCTTGCCCCGTTCGCGCCGCACATCGCGGAGGAGCTGTGGCAGCGGCTCGGCCACAACGAGAGCGTGTTCACGGCGAGCTGGCCCGAGTACGACCCCGCGAAAGTCGAGGAAGACCTCGTGACCTTGCCTGTGCAGGTCAACGGCAAGCTTCGCGGCACCATCCAGGTGCATAAGGATGCGCCGGAGGCGGAGGTCATCGCGGCCGCCCGGGAGGCCGGCACCGTGGCGCGCCACATCGCCGGGAAGCAGATCGTTAAGGAGATATACGCTCCAGGGAAGATCGTCAACATCGTCGTGCGGTGAAAGCACAATTCCGCCCGAAGCAACTTCAAGTCCGCAAGAGGCCTGGCATTGCCAGGCCTCTGCTGTGCTCAGTGCGGTGATGCCATCACGTCGCGACAGCATATAATCACCGATTTCCTTATCGGCGGGCATGCTCTCACCCGTGCAGACCGGCTGCTGTCAAGAGACCGCGGATTCTACAAGACGTACTTTCCATCTCTGAAAGTCAAGGCTCAGCCCGGCCCCGACTGACTTGTGTCCGGTTCACGGTCTGTACAGGCCCTATCGGCCACAGCCCGAACCCTCAAGCCCGAGTCCTCAGGCTGAAGCGAGAAGACACAATAGAACGACAGAACGACGCTAACCAGACAGCGTGCGCCCTGGGTTCTGGCCGCTAGCGCGCAATCGGGCCGTCAGGGCTTGAGGCCCGGAAGCGTGAACGGCACTTTGTCTGTAACAAGTCGAGGTTTCGTGAGGACCTCGGCATGAACATCGTACTCGCCCGGCGCGACCGGGGCGCCGGTCGAATCGGTGCCGTCCCAAACGACCGAGTATACAGCCAGCTCCCCTGGGGCTATGTTTCGCTCGGTCAGCATCATGATGGCTGCCTTGCCCGACGACCAGCGCCACACCTCCGTGCCGTCCTTCGCCGTCACCACGAAGTCGAACTGCATCCCGCTTGAAAACTGCAGGCGGACGGGGTCCCCACCCGTATTGAGAGCAGCGATGGTGAACACCTTCAGCGCGCGGCCGTCGACCCGGACATCACTCACGCCCACCTGGATCTTGAGGTTTTCGAAGGCCCTTGCAGAACAACCCGAAAAGAGCGCCGACATGAGCACTACCATCACCACGCCCGTGATCGACCGAATACTTCGTGATCTCAGCGCTTGCAGCACGGGAATCGTTTGCAGCACGGGAATCACCTTCCCTTTCCCGCGGTAGAGCTAGTCCCGGCAGAGCCCTTGGGCGTCAGGCGCACAAGGCGCACGCCGCCGTCCCCGTCCGCCACGTCCGCCCCTGCACCAGGCCCTCTAGACAGCCCTCCTCGCGACTCTGGCGAGCTTGCCCCCGCCAGTTTCGCTGTTGGCACCGAGCCAGCGTTGATCCGCACGTACAGGTCCACCCCGGTGATCGTGTCCCCGTTCGACGTGATCCTTCCCGGGGTGCGCCCGTAATAGTCACCGTCATCGATCATGCCGTTGTGGTTGACGTCGATCCAACCGTAAATGTACCAGGAGCCAGCCTCGACGTCGTCCACCTCATATAGCCCGCCGGGAGCGGGGCTTGCCACCGCACTGTGGTAGGTGAGCGTAGTCCCGTCGTCCTCGCCCGCGAAGACCTTCATAGTCGTTATGGACGAACCGGTTACTGCAGCGTGGCCGTTGACGAGGCCCCACCCGTACTCGCTGTCCTGCCCTGGGGACCCAAGGTCCATGGCCGTCTCGTGAAGCGCCTTCGCCACCGCGGCCGGTCCCCTGACCCCCGAGGCGATCATCAGGGCGGCGAGGCCCGCCACGTGCGGCGTGGCCATCGAGGTCCCCGAGGCGTTCGCAAAAGAATTGGTGGGCCACGTACTCAGGATGTCAGAGCCCGGGGCGACCACGTCCACCTCGCTGCCGTAGTTGCTCCACGAGGCACGGACGAGGTCGGGGCCCACTGCGCCTACGGCGATGACCCTTGGGTCACGCGCGGGGTACGCGACCCACAGCTTCCCGTCGTTGCCCGCGGCCGCGACCATGGTCACACCCTTACTGTAGGCGTATTCGATGGCCTGGTCCATGAAGGGGTCCTCGCCCGTCGTGGCGTCGCCTATCTGGAAGCTCATGTTCACGACGTCCGCGCCGTGGTCGGCGGCATACCGCAGGGCCTCGATGATCATCGAAAGGTCGAGGTAGCCAGAGCCGGAGTCGTCCGTCACCTTAAGGGGCATGACGCGCACGTTCCAGTTGATGCCCGCTATGCCGATGGCGTTGTTTGTCACGGCCCCTATGATTCCTGCCACGTGAGTTCCGTGGCCGTTGATGTCCCGCACATACGTGGTACGGTTGTAGAAATCGTAGCCCGTGGTGATGTGCCCCGCGAGATCGGGGTGGTCGGTCTGGACGCCCGTGTCTATCACCGCCACCGTCACGGACGAGCTTCCGGTGGTGAACTCCCACGCGTAGGGAAGGCTCATCGCCTCCGGTCCCCATTGCCGCGGGTAATATGGGTCGTTGGGGACGACGCGCGCCGTCTTGGCCGTGCCAAGCGCGCTCGCCAGCATCGTCGGAGCCGCCGCTCCGCCCACACGGGCCGTGTAGTTGGGCTGCGCGTGCTCCACGAGCGGGTCCTCCTTGAACTCCTCAGCGGCACTGGCGGGATCGGTGCCGTGTGGCACGGCGATGACGTATATGCCCGTGCCCTCGATGATACGCTTTATGCTGTAGCCGTGTCGCTCCGCTGCAGCGCGGATCTGGTCGGACGTGGTGCCCGGACGGAAGCTAGCCAGGAAATCAGAAGGCGAGTAGGCCGGACCGCCTGGAGTCGAGAGAGGTTTGCTCCGCGTTGCACCCTGAACCACCACGCCTGGCACGGCGGTCGTCGAGGTCGTAAGGCTCGACGCGTACGCGTTTTCCATCACCACGTGCCCGAGGACCCGCCCGTACACGCGCGGCTCCTCGGAAGGCGGCTGAGTGCCTCCGCCTCCTCCAGGGTCGGACGGCGATGAGGGCGGCAAGGGGGATGTTCCGAAGCTGCCAGGTGAACACCCGGCAAGGGCGATGACCAAGAGCGCGACGAGCGCGGCCGCGCGCGTGAGCCTTGACGCTGCCGCAAGCAGATGCGCGGATGCGCGTGCGCCTTCGTATGCGCGGTAGGCGCGGCGGTTTGTCGGCATGGGACCTTCGGGTGCGCCGGCACGGCCACGCCTAAGTATGGCGCCATGAGTTTTCGTCTCCTTTCTTGACGGCGCTGGGGTTGCCGGTGCTTGCACAACGGGGCGTGGAGAATCCGGCTGTCTTAAGCGCCGAATTCGCCTGGCAGGTTCGAGCAGAGAGCGTGTTCCGAAGTGTGTTCCCTTGTTCATGGTTTTCCTCCTTCTGATGCACTGACCCACCGCCCTCGCGCCGGCCGCCGCTTGGCAGTGGATGGCAGTGGGCGCGCCCACCCCCGCCCCGGCATCGGACGGCGAAAGTGGTTGCCCGGAAAGTGGGGAACGAAAGTGGGGAACGTGGGCGGCCAGCGCAGGTCCCCGGAACTCGGCGGCATCGAGACCGCAAGCCTCCATAGTTGGAAAGCAGCAGTGCTGTTTCAATTAGCCGAGAGGCCCTCCAGATCCTGCAAGCACCGGTTGTAGCTCGGCAGGGAATTGGTGGCAGAGCGGGCCCACATCAGGAAACGGTGTATCCGTGCACGGTCGCCCGCGAGCGCGGCATAGTTATGACGGGACGGCCTCCCGCGACGTGGAGGAAACCACCCAACGATGGCGAACAGGGAGATGAGTGTGGTGCGAAGGAGGGGCATGATGGAGCGTCGCGACGGGCTTGCCCTTGAAGTAGACCGGCTTGAAAAGGTGTTCCGCGAACGGGGCGCACGTGAGATTCGGGCGGTCGATGGAATCAGCTTCAGGGTGGCACCCGGGGAAGTGGTCGGCCTCCTCGGCCCGAACGGTGCAGGCAAGACCACCACCATCAAGTGCATCCTCGGCCTCGTCCAACCAACATCGGGCAGGGTGACCATCTTCGGACGCGACATCGCCTCGCACTACCCCGGCATCCTCAGCCAGGTGAGCGCGGTCCTCGAAGGAAGCCGCAACCTTTACTGGAGGATGACCGTGTGGGAGAACATCGAGTTTTTCACCGGCATCCATGGGTTGCCGCGACGGCAACACCTCCGCTACTTCGACCATCTCGTCGAGCGGTTCGGCCTCGCCGAGAAGCGGAACGTAGAGGTCCGCAAGCTGTCTCAGGGGATGAAGCAGAAGACCGCGGTGGTCTGCGCGCTGGCAAAGCGCACACCCCTCGTCTTCCTCGATGAGCCCACGCTCGGCCTTGATGTGGAGACCTCATACGAGCTCCGCGAGACCCTGAAAGACCTCGCGAGGGAGGAAAACCGCACGGTCGTCCTGAGCAGCCACGACATGGACGTGGTCCAGGATGTGTGCCAGCGCGTCATCATAATGGCTGCGGGGCGCGTAGTTGCCGACGACTCCATCGAGCACCTCATGGGGCTCTTCAGGACCAAGGCGTACCGGCTCGCCCTGCGGGGTCCCGCGCTGGACGAGCTTGAGGCCAGCCTCGCCGCGCGTTTCCCCGGGCTGGAGTTGCAGAGATCGGCCTACTTGACCCAGATACGGTTGCGACTTCCGGAGCCGGACGACATCTACACGCTAATGGACCTCTTGCGCGACGCGGGCGCTACCATCGAGGGGCTCTCGCAGGAAGAGCCGGACCTCGAGAAGGTCTTCCTCGAGATCGTCCGAAAGGAGAGGGAGAATCAGTGCAACTCGCACACGCCCTGACAGCGGTGATCCGCCGCAACATAACCATGATGAAGCGGTACCTGTTCAACACGGTGTCCGCTCTCGTATCCATCTATATCGTCTTCTGCCTCGCGTTCTTCGGCCTGAAGGCGTTCGCTGCCGTATCGGCGTCGGGCGCCCTGGATGGAACGTTCGAAGGGGCGATCGTGGGCTTTTTCGTGTGGACCCTCGCGATCTTTGGTTACTCGAGTGCCTCGTGGGACCTCATCAACGAGGCGCAAACGGGCACGCTCGAGCAGCTCTATCTTTCCCCCGCTGGCTTCAAGTGGATATGCACGTTCAGCCTGGTGGTGGACTTCCTTGTCAACATGGTTGCAGCCGTCGCCTTTCTCTTCGCCATGATGGCGACCACCGGCCGGTGGCTCAACCTCGACGTCGTGAGCATCGCGCCGCTCATCATCGTGACGGTGCTGGGGGCGTACGGCACGGGCTTCGCCCTGGGCGGGCTCGCGCTCGTGTTCAAGAGGATACAAGCATTCTTCCAGGTCATCCAGTTCGCGTTCGTCGGGTGCCTCGTCGTCCCATCGCGCATACCGTGGGCAAAGCTTCTTCCGCTCACTACGGGAAACGCCCTCATCTATAGGGTCATGGCTGAAGGGAAGCGCCTGTGGGAACTGCCGGCGGCAGATGTACTGGCCGCCCTTGCGGTTGGAGTAGCCTACCTCGCGGCGGGGCTCGCTATCTTCTCGGCGTGCGAAAGGGCCGCGAAGGCGCGCGGCCTCCTCGGGCATTATTAATGTGAAGACGCGGTCTTCCTGAGGCCCTGCTAAGTCGGCCGTCCTCTCGCAGAGGTAAGTCTCCAGCACATAACGGAAGTCAGCAGCTTTCCTGGCGACCATTTCTTCGTACTCGCCGCGGAAGCGCGCCGATGCCTCATACACGCATATGCCCTTAACGGCCTCGAACTGAAATACGGAATGGCCCTCCTGAAGGAGGACAAGATCGAGGTCAAACGGGACGAAGAGATCGGCCATCGACCCGTAAAGCTGCGCGTGTAGGACGTGGAGCTGTCCCGCCCGCACCAGGCGGTCGAAGTCAAGCAGAACCACGCCAACGTCTATGTCCGTCAGGGGATCCTCGATCTGAGCTCGCCTACCTAAAAGCATCCGGTAGGCGTTCTCGGCCTGCGACCCGAAGAGATAGCACAGGCCCACCCCGTTCCTCTCGCATATTTGCCTGAGGGCCTGCATCTTTCGTGACCCACGGGTCAGAGACCGTGACTCGTCGCTCATCCCGCTTAGGCAAACTCCTTCCCTCGGCAATCTGGAAAACGAGGCGTCCGCCGGACCCCGCCCCCGAAGCCATTATACCACGCCTGGTGAGCCCTGCCATCCTGTACCTGCCTGCCGTTGCCCGTGATCCTGCCCCCTCCGACCTCCGAACCGAGCCACCCAGTCGCCGCCGAAGCGCGATGCGAGTTCATCCCAGGTGAGGCCGGCCGCCTCGAAGATCTCTGCCTCGAGAGCCTTCGTCGGGGGAAGCGACGCCCTGAGGAGGTCCGCTATGTCTTGCCGCCTCTCGTGCAGGTCGGCGAACCGCTCCTCCACAGTGACAAGCCGGCGCGTGACGATCTTGTCCGCGTAAAAAACAACTTTCTCCTCCCAATTGCGCGGGTAGTCCTCCCTGCTGATGATGGAGTCCAGGATGTGCCGGGCGACTATCCCCGCAACCTCCGGCATCCCTTCGTCCAGCACGATCTCCGCGGACGCCTCGGCATGGTTGCGCGCGCCACGCCGCACGTGCCGCTGGGATTTCCCCACGTCGTGGAGGAGCGCCCCTTTCACCACGAGCTCCAAGTCGATGCGTTCGCCGCGCTCCGCGAGCCGCGCGGCAATGAAACTCGCCACTTCGGCCACCTTGACGGAGTGCTCGATCACGCCGTCAGGCAGCGCGTAGCGGCGGAGGATCTCCACACACTGAGAGACCAGCCTCACGTGACTTCCACCCTCTCCCACGTCTCCCTCGATGCCCCCCTCATCCTCTCGTCCCGCCCTGTTCGAACTGGGCGCGCGATGGCTAGATTCTCCAGATACCGGTAAAGAGAAAAGGTCTCATGGCACCTTATTTGGGGCAGGCGTGCCCACCGTGCCCAGGGTGCCAGCCAAGACACAACACAAGTATATCATGTCCCTTGCTTCGCAGTGCGTCCTCGAAGCCACGATGCCACCAGCATCACGAGGGGAAGGACTATCTGCACCACGGAGGCGTATATCGGGAAGGCGCGCGCGGCGAACTCGACCATCTCGGGGAGGTTGTTATATCCCGCGATGCACAGAACCGAGATGAGGAACGCCAGGGGCACGGCCACGGGGCGCGGATCTTCGAGCGAGAACACCTCGACGGCGCCCAGCACGGCGGCATAGTGCGTCAGCGCGAGCTTGACAAACGACCCCGCGGTCCATTGGAGGATGCCGAGCACTTCGATGCGCTGCAGGAACTGTCCGAGCATGATCTCGCGGATCGTCGTGAGGCTCGGGAAACTCAATCTCACAAGCTCGTTCGGGCCGACCGTTACCAAGTTCCTGATGAAAACGAAGACCAATGCCGCCGCGCCCGCGACCACGGCCACTGCCAGTAGTCTACCGGCGCGCTCGGGATGGGCCGTGGCCGGCGCTATGAAAAGGAACACGACAAGCTCTCCGAAGGGAAAGGCCAGTAGACACAGAGCCTGGCGCAACACAGGCGTCATCCCTCGTTCGAGCACGGGCAAGAGAAACTCGAAGTGGGTAAGGCCTGGCGTGGCGAACGCCAGCGCGATCAGAACAGGCATGCCGATGCCGAGGAAAGGCACAAGAAGCTCGCCCGTACGGGCTAGCGGCTCTAGACCGGCCCGCACTATCCAGGCAGACAGAAGCGCCATTGTTCCGACGAAGACGACGGGCGGCGTCCGAGTAAGTATGGATGTGGCGTACATCTCTGTCACGTTTCTCAAAACGAGAGACGAAAGGTGCGTGAAATACAGCAAGTACACAACGCCTATAAGCGTGCCGAACACGGGGCCGAAGATATCCTTGGCGTATCCGAAAGGCGTCTTGCCAGGGAATCTTCCACCAAGGCTGAACCACACCACAAGTGCCAACAAGGCCGCGGCGGCGGCGATCAGAATTGAAAGCCACGTGTCCTGGCGCCCATAGTTCGCTGGTAGCAAGAGCGTGGAGGTACCTACCGTGTACCAGAATGCCAACGTCACAAACTGAAACCCTGAGATGCGGGGCTGCGCCATCTCTTCACGACGCCCTTTCCCTTCATCCTCCTCAGCCTCGCTGTCCTCGCATAACTCCAAGCCTTCGTCGCCAGGTCGCCGGGCGGCCAGCACCACGCCGCCCGCGCGGCCGGAAGGTCTTGCGCCCACGCGTTCTGCCGGCCGCCCTGGCCTCGGCAGCCGGCTTGTCGCGCCAAGCGCCCGCGGCTCCGCGACTATGCTTTCCCAGAAGTGAAATACTAATTCGCGGAGGTTCTACCACGTCTATGAATGCTTTCGGACGCGCAGGCAGGGTCCTGCGAAGGTTGGCAAGGCTTCTCGCTCCCCGGTGGGGCGCGCGATCGGCTGCCCAGGAACGAGGAGGCCAGGCGAATACACCGATCTACCCGGGCATCGACGAAAACCTCGCTGCGATCAGGAAGGCACTTGAGCCGGCCGCTGACCTCGTCCTGAGGAAAGTCGGGTCTGGCAAGGCTTCCTTCGGCGTCGCGATGATCGACGGCCTTGTAAGCCGAGACGGGGTCGATCGCGACGTTGTGAGGGCTCTTATCGACAGGTTCACCGAGGCTTCCCACGGCACAACAGGGGTACCGATCGGCGAGGCCGCGAAACGTCTCGCTGAAGCCAGCATCGCCACGATGAACGTGCAGAAGGCGGCCTCCATCGAGGAGGCGATCTCATCCATGCTGGATGGGCAAGTCGCGATCTTCGGAGAAGGCTGGAACATGGCCCTCACCGCGTCCGTGCAGCAGTGGCGGATGCGAGCCGTATCCGAACCAGATGTGGAGTCGGTGGTCCGCGGGCCGCGAGAAGGATTCACCGAGGACCTGCGCACCAACACGTCCCTTCTGAGAAGGCGGCTCCGAACCCCGAGCCTGCGCATGGAAGAAGTGCAGATAGGCAGGGTCTCTCCTACAAAGATCGCTATCGTTTACATACGTGGCCTTACGCCCGAGCATCTTGTGGAGACCATACGGAACAGGCTCTCTGCCATTGACGCGGACAGCATCATCGAGAGTGGGCAGCTGGAGGGGCTCATCGAGGATCAGCCGCTCTCCATATTCCCGACGATCGGCCACACTGAAAGGCCCGACCGCGTGGCGATGCGGCTCCTCGGAGGTGCCGCCGCCATTCTCATAGACGGCACGCCGTTCGCCCTCCTCGTCCCCTTGACCTTCTCCTTGCTGCTTCAGTCGTCGGAAGACTATTACTCACGATGGCCCGTAGTCGTGGGAATACGCCTCTTCCGTTGGTTGAGCCTGTTTATCTCGATGGTGGCGCCCGCCTTCTATGTGGTGCTCACATCGTACCACCAGGAGCTCATCCCGACCGGGCTTGCGGTAGCCATCGCCCAGCAACGGGAGCGCGTGCCGTACCCGGCTATCTTTGAGGCATTGGTGATGATATTCGCCTTCGAGATAATGGTCGAGGCCGGCGTGAGGCTGCCGCGCCCCATCGGCTCCGCCGTGACGATCGTGGGGGCTCTGGTCATAGGAGAGGCGGCAGTCAGAGCGGGGCTCGTGTCCGAGGCCATGGTCATCACGATTGCGCTCACAGCCCTTGCAACCTTTGTGCTTCCCTCATATGACCTCGCCCTCGTGGCGAGGATGCTGCGGCTGCCCCTCACCGTGATTTCAGGAATCCTCGGGCTTTTTGGGATCCTGGCGAGTTTCCTGGCGATCCTCATCCACATCTCCACCCTGAAATCGTTCGGCGTCCCCTTCACGAGCGGCCTTGCGCCGTTCGTGCTCTCCGATCAGCTCGACCAGGTGTTCAGGGCACCGTGGTGGGCGATGAGCTTGCGCCCACGGCTCATAGGCTACAAGAACCCTCATCGCATGGAGCCGAGGCTCGACTTCCCGCGCATCGCCGCACGGTGGCGACAGCAGGCCACCACAGAGCGCGTGCTCGAGGAGTCCGCGCCCGCACCGGCACGCGCCAAGGCCCGCCTCCAAATCCAGGGGAAGATGCCGCACAGGCTCAAAGGACTTGCCGTGGCCGTGGGCTCGGGGCCCGGCGGACCTCGCGGCGCCGACGGCAGGGGCAAGGGCCGCGACGAAGGCCAGGACGCCCAGGGTGCGGCAGGTGCCCCGGTCAACAGGCTGTGGTGAGAGCAGGTCGCATCACATGGCTCGCCTGACGTTCCCGTTCCGACACGAAGGTGCTCAAGCACGCCCGGCGCGAAGTTCGCACGGTCGGCGCGCCAAACCCCCCCTCCCCGCGCCGGCCTCCGACGTCTTGTTGGCGGCCGCGCGCATCGCGCGCATGGCGTCCGCCCTGGCAGTCTGCGGGGCTGTCTGCGGGCTCGTCGCCGGGTGCTGGGACCGGCGCGAGATCAACCAGCTTGCGATGGTCTCGGTCGGAGCGGTGGATATCGTACCTTCCGACGAAGGCCCCATGGCAACGGCGGCCGAGACGAAGTTAGGAACGGCGAAGCCGCGGTTCCGGGTCACGGCTGAATTCTACCGGCCACGGGGCGGAGCTACGGCAGGCGGCGATGGCGGCGACGACACCGGAGGCCGACGGGTGTCGGTTGGGGTGGGCACGGGTTGGACGATCGCTGGTGCCGTGGAGGAGTTGGACGTTAAGATGCCCCGTCACCCTTACTGGGCCCACCAGACGGCCTCCATCATTGGCGAGGATCTGGCGCGACATGGCACGCTCGAGCTCCTCGATCTGTGGGACCGGGATCCCGAGATCCGGCGGAGCACGCTCGTCCTCCTGAGCCGGGGGCCTGCCGGCGAGATCGTAACGCGCGCCCAGAGTGTACTCGAAAAATCTCTGGCAGAGGAGATCCTCGGGATCTCCAGGGTCGCTCCGAGGAGCGGGTACGGTGCCGTCCCAACGGTCCATTCGGTCCTTCTGGACATCACCGGGGACACAGCGTGCACAGTGATCCCTTTCATCACGCTGGGCCCGGTTCCTGAGCCCGCTGAGCCTGGCCCCGTGCCGCAGGGACAGGAGCCCAAAGTCTGGACACCAGCGGTGATGCCCACCGCAAGGCTCACCGGCGCAGGGGTGCTCTACCGGGACAAGCTGGTCGGTGAGCTCAGCCCGCGGGAAACCCGCGGGGTCATGTGGATGAGGAACAAAGTCCCGGGCGCGGTGGTGGAGGTCGAGTGCCCGGGCTCCAGAAGTCCGGTCGCCCTCGAGGTGACGAGGTCCTCCGCTCAGGTAGGTGTGCGGGTCAAGAAAGGTGCTCTCGAAGGCACCGTGAAGGTACAGCTTGAGGGCAACGTGGCCGAACAAGGCGGCGACACCGACCTCTCAACGGAGCGCGCCCTCGCGTCCCTGGAGAGCCGCTTGGCAGAGGCGGTGCGAAACGAGATCTCCGAGGCCCTGGCTAAGACGAAATCATACGGCACGGACCTAGCGGGATTCGGGCCCGCGCTCCACCGGGCCAACCCGGCGCTATGGCGCTCGATGAAAGCACGCTGGCCAGATGAGTACCGGAGGCTCCCGGTGACGATCGAGGTCAAAGCAAGGCTGCGAAGGACGGGATTGACGCTCAAACCGCCGGAATTGCGCTGAGCTGGGCGCGCAGAAGGAGCGCGCAGAAGCGGAAACGCGCAGGCCCAGGCCCTCAGAGGAAGGAGGGTCAGAGAAAGGAGGGAAGGAGGCGTGACATCCAATGTTTGTCATCGTTGTTGAGCTGGTGTTGGTATGTATCGCTGTATTCCTCATGGATGGCCCATCGCTCATACGGCGCCGCCGGTGGCGGGAATTCGCCGTCTATATGGGGATCTACCTCATAACCGTCGCGTTTGCTCTCTACTGGGGCATCGTGCGCCCTCCCGTCTCCATCAACCGTCACATAATGAGGGTGCTCGAGCCTATCGCGGCCAGGATCCTCGGCCCACCGGGCACCCAGTGAGAAGGACCGCGCTCGTATATCTGTATGCTTTATGCTTTCTTGCGTGCGCGCGTGCGTCCCTTGACACTGGCGCGGAGAGAGCGTATGCTGCTAATTGAAAATGATGTTCAACTAACTAGGTCGCCATGAGTTTGCGCTACTCTTCGGCACGCACGTCCTACCCGCTGTTGCCGGCCTTGGCCCCTGGCGACGGAACGCTTGCAGGGCGCCCCGTTCGATTCAGCGCGCGAGCTGGGGAAATTCTCGACGCCCCTCGTGCAAGCACCGGCAGCCTCAGCATCCGCAAGAAGAGAGGCGAGGAAGGGACTCGTGGCGCCACATTGGGGAGAGCAGGCCACATGATAAGCCTGGAAAGCCTGGAACAGCAGCTTAGAGCCCGCGGCTGCAAGCTGACTCGCCAGCGGCGCGCCGTGTTGCGCGTGGTCACCGCTACCGAGGGGCGACTTGACGCCGCGACGGTCTGCGAGGACGCGAAAGCCGAATGTCCCGAGATCGGCCTCACGACGGTGTACCGCACCCTCGACATCCTTGCAGACATGGGTGTCCTGAGGCGCCTGCACCTGCCTGACGGGTGCAGTACTTACGCACCTGCGTCCCCAGGCCACCGCCATCACGTCATATGCGTAGAGTGCGGTAGGGCCGTGGAGTTCGAGGGGTGCGACCTTACAGCTCTGCTCGATTCCGTGGCTTCCAAAACCGGTTTCAAGGTTGAGGATCACTGGCTACAGCTCTTAGGAAGGTGCCCGGCATGTCAAGGAAAGCCATGTCAAGGAAAGCGCTGATCACCTCTGCCATCACGGCCATCATCGTGGTAGCAGCCGGGGTCTTTGCCGCGCTCGGCGGGGGCTCGGGTGAGATGCCGGCCCCGGTGTGCCGGGCGGCCTCATCAGGCGGCGGTAGCGGTGCGGCGCCAGGGGGCGTCGCAGGCGGCGACGCGAAGGTGAAGGTTGCTGTGAGCATCCTGCCGCAGGCCTATTTCGTGGAGCGCATCGGCGGCGAGAGGGTGTCCGTATTGGTCATGGTCCCACCGGGGGCGAGCCCCCACACGTATGAGCCGACCGCGAGCCAAATGCGCGAGCTGGCCCGCGCCCAAATGTACGTGCGGGTCCACGTGGACTTTGAGGAGGCGTGGATGCCGCGCATCGCTGCCGCTAACAAGAACATGTTAGTGGTGGATTCCACGTCCGGGATAGAGCTCTCGAGCGACAAAGACCCCCACGTGTGGCTGTCCCCCAGGCTCGTGCGGATTCAAGCCGAGCACATCTACGAGGGTCTCGCGAAGATCGACCCGGACGGCCGGAAGGTCTACGAGCGCAACGAAGAGGCATTCCTGCGCGAGCTTGACGCCCTGGACGAGGAGATCTCGACGATCCTCGCGCCTGTGAGGGGCGGGCGTTTCATGGTGCTCCACCCCGCGTGGGGCTATTTCGCCAGGGACTATGGCCTCGAGGAAGTACCGATAGAGGTCGAAGGCAAGGAACCGAGCGCGCGGGAGTTGGCCGCGCTCGTCGAGGCGGCGAAGGCCGACAGGGTTCGCGTGATCTTCGTGCAGCCTCAGATGAACCCGAGGACGGCCGAGGTGCTGGCGCAGCAAATCGGGGCCCGCGTCGTAACCCTCGACCCGCTCGCACGGGATTGGCCCGCCAACCTTCGCGCCGCGGCGCGCGCCATTGCGGAGGCCCTTGGCGCGAGCGGCGGGGGCACAGCTCACAAGGCCAGGCCCTGAACCCCTGAACGCGGCGCTGTCTTGCATCACCGGCCGCGTCCCGGCGCGTCGTGGCGATGAGTGATGGGCCGTGGCCAAGAATGGCCAAGACAGGCCTGCGACATGACCGGCCACCCTGGGAGCGTGATCTTAAGGATGGAGGTTATACGCCTCGAAAACGTCTGGGTAGAGTACGACGGCGCCACCGTGTTGGAGGACGTCACGTTTGCCGTGCGCGAGCGCGACTTCATTGGGGTTATCGGCCCCAACGGCGGCGGCAAGACTACTCTCCTCAAGACCATCCTCGGCCTTACGAAGCCTAGACGCGGAAGGGTGACGGTGCTCGGAACAACACCGCTGAAAGGGCGCAGGTTCCTCGGGTACGTGCCGCAATACTCCCTCTTCGACCGGGACTTCCCTGTAAGCGTCTGGGATGTCGTGCTCATGGGGCGGCTGGGGCACAGGGGGCTCTTCCGAGGGTACACCGGCGCAGACCAGGCGATCGCCGCAAGGGCGCTCGAGGCCGTCGACATGTTCCAACTCAAAGACCGCCAGATAGGACAGCTTTCGTGGGGCCAGAGGCAGCGGGTGCTGATAGCGAGGGCGCTCGCCGCAGAGCCCAAGGTCCTTCTCCTCGACGAGCCCGCGGCGGCCCTCGACAGCCGCGTCGAGGCGGGGTTATATGATCTCCTGCGTGCTCTGAACGAGACAGTGGCGATAGTGATGGTGTCGCACGACATCGGCGTCATTTCCTCTTACGTGAAGTCCATCGCCTGCCTGAACCGCAGGCTCGTTTACCATGATTCCAGGGAGATCACCAGGGACATGCTGGACGTCGCATACGAGTGTCCAGTGGATCTCATCGCGCACGGGCTCGCCCACCGCGTCCTGGACACGCACAACGAGATGACGACCGACGTCTCCGGGGAGGTCCATGATCGATGCTGAACGCGCTCCAATACGAGTTCATGAGAAACGCGCTTGCGGCAGGCATCCTGGTCAGCGTGGCGTGCGGGATAATCGGCACTTACGTAGTGGTGAACCGCATCGTGTTCCTGGCGGGGGGCATCTCGCACGCAGCATACGGCGGCATCGGCCTTGGAATCTTCCTCGGCGCAAGCCCGGTCGCAGGTGCGGTATCATTCAGCCTTGGCGCGGCCCTCGCCATGGGCGTCGTCAGCAGGCGGGCGCGGCAGGGCGTGGACATCGCCATTGGCATCATGTGGGCTATGGGCATGGCCCTTGGGATAATCCTCATCGACATGACACCCGGTTATTCCGCGGACCTCATGAGCTACCTGTTCGGCAGCATACTCGCGGTTCCCGCGAGCGACATCACGCTCATGGCCGTGCTTGACGCCGTTATCATCCTGACCGTGGTCGCCCTCTACAAGGAGTTCCTTGCCGTATCGTTCGACGAGGAGTTCGCACTGGTTGCAGGCGCTCCCGTGGAGGCCTTGTACCTCGTTCTCCTCGGCCTCGTCGCGCTCACGGCCGTCATGGCCATGCGCGTCGTCGGCCTCATCCTGACCATAGCCCTCCTCACGATCCCCGCGGCCGTGAGCCGACAATTCACCGCCCACCTCGGCAGGATGATGGCCCTCTCGAGCTTCCTCGGCGCGGTCTTCACCCTGACGGGCCTGTGGCTGTCTTACGCGTTCGACCTCACCCCGGGCGCCGCCATCGTCATGGTCTCCGGGGTGGCCTTCGCGCTCTCATCGGTCTGGCGCGCTCTCCGGCACCGAAGGACGGCCGCGTCGGCGCTCACGCCCTCTCCGCCGCCGTCGCGCCCCGCATAGCTTCGCCTACTCGGGGCCTCGGGCCTCGCTCGGGCCTCGAGCCGCCGGTCTTGACAGGGGCGAGGTTGTTGTGGTAGCATACGAAATGCCGCCGGAAGTGCCGGTGGATCACGAACCGCAGTCTCTATGGAGAATAGAGCTCGCGCTCCCATCGTCTAGGGGCCTAGGACACCGCCCTTTCAAGGCGGCGACGCGGATTCGAATTCCGCTGGGAGCGCCATTTGTTTTGTACGTGATCGATGGCAATGTGGACGGCAAGGGAGGGGCCGCCGCCGGGCACACCCGCGCAGGCGACGCTCAAGGCTCGAAGCCCCTCTTGCCTTTCATGGCGTCTTGGGGTATAATGACAGTGCGCCGACAGAGTCGACGGCACGGTCATGTGGTTGAAGTGGTCGCTTAGCTCAGTTGGTTAGAGCGCTACGCTCACATCGTAGAGGTCGCTGGTTCGAGTCCAGCAGCGACCACCACTTTTGGCTCGTTCCTAGCCCTGCACGCGCGCCACGGCTTCGTTGAGTGGTGAGTTGACTCGGGCAGGCGGGCGACGTATACTAAGGATGGGCGGCAGGATGTCGCCTAACGACAAGTAAAATTCGCAACTCTTACGAGCGGATGTGGCTCAGCGGTAGAGCATCGGCTTCCCAAGCCGAGGATCGCGGGTTCGAATCCCGTCATCCGCTCCATTTTTGTACCCCAGATGTTCGTTCGCGCGCTAGATGCCGTCCCGTTTGGCTATGGTGCCGTGAGGTCTCTGAGCTTCGTCTCTGAGCTTCCTCAGCGGCCGCCAGTGTCGGCGACTCCGGCCTTTAAAAGGTCGCATATCCTGCGTGCCGCGAACTGCACAGCCGGGCAGCACCTTTCTGAGTGGGCGTATTCCTTGTATTTCCTCTGCCCCTCCTCGGTCAGGAAGTCCACGCCCGAGATATCCCTGCACATGAGGGTCCCGAACTCCTTAACGAAGTCGTCGACGAAACGCCCTACGGTGTTGTACGAAGGGTCCTTTGGGTCTTGCGCGCGCATGCGGCCCATCATCAAGCCGACAGCCACCGCTGCGCCGCTCACGGCCCCGCACGTGTAGCCCCTGCGACCTATCCCGCCTCCGAAAGCCGTCGCCATGGCCGGGATCCGCTCGTGGTCCAGCCCGAGGGCCTCGCACACAGCCTTGAGCGTGGCCTCTGCGCAATTGAACCCACCGTCGAAGTACGACACGGCAAGCCTGCCGACGTCAACACCAGCACCTGCCCCAGCACCTGCCATCGTGGCTCCTCCTCCCATGGATCGTTGCGTTGCTCGCCTCGAACGCATCTATTTGACTTGGCGCGGCCTATTCCTTCTTGCTACGGCCCGCACTTCGGCGAGGAGGAGCCTCTCGTCGGCACCCATGGATCGGGCACGATCTTCTTTACCGGATGCAATCTCCGCTGCGTCTTCTGCCAGAACTGGGACATAAGCCAGATGCGCTTAGGGCGCACTGTCTCAATATCGGAGCTTGCAGACATGATGATAGAGCTGCAAGACATGAGGTGCCACAATATCAACCTCGTGACGCCCACGCACTACATGCCACATATTCTGGCGGCCCTCGTCGCCGCATGTGAGCGCGGCCTCGAGGTTCCGCTCGTGTACAACTGCGGCGGCTACGAATCGGTCTCCGCTCTCAGGCTCCTCGATGGGGTCGTCGACATCTACATGCCCGACGTGAAATACGCCGATCCCGATATAGGCCTGCGGTATTCGCACGTGCCGGACTACCCCAAGGTGGTCAAGGCGGCCCTCAAGGAAATGCACCGCCAGGTAGGAGATCTGTGGATCGACGAGGACGGCATTGCCTGGCGGGGTCTTCTCGTGCGCCACCTGGTCCTCCCGGGAGGGCTCGCGGGGACCGCCGAGATCGTCAAGTTCATTGCGGACGAGATCTCGCGCGACACGTACATCAACATCATGTCGCAATATCGCCCCGAGTACCGCGCCCGCGAGCATCCTCCGCTGGACCGCCCGATAACGGCGCGGGAGTATGAGGAGGCCGTGCGGCTCGCCCGGAAGGCGGGCCTCCATCGTTTCGCGCGTTAGCCCGATCCGGAAATGCGCCGATCCTTTCTGGTATGCCCGTGAGGCTGCCTCGCCCCGCCTTTAGCCAGCTACACCCATAGCCCTCAGGATCATGACGCAGCCCACGCCAACCACGACGGGAAGCAGCAGGCCCTTGGTGCGTGCCGCCACGATTATCGTGGGCACCGAGGCGATGAGGTACACGTTCTCCTTGCCGAACGCGAGCTTGCCACCGCTCACAAGGATGCTCTGCGCGGCGAGCGCCGCGAGCACCGCTGGCCCCACGTACACGAGCCACGTCTTGAGCCACAGCGGCATCTGCCTGCGAGATAACGTCACGAGCGGCAGGGCGCGGGACAGATACGTCACCGCGAACATCCCGCCCACGATCGCCAGTATGGAGATCCTCACGCTCAAGTCGTCCTCACCGCCTAATCGCGCAGCCGCCCGGCTGCGCGCCCTGGCCCTGCGCTCGGTCGCCCGTCCCCTTGTGAGGGGTTACCGCTTGCACCGCCTCGGCCCGTCGCCTCCAGGACCGTTCCAACAGAGGCAGCAACCACGGTCGCGATCACCGTGGCCCACCGGTCGAACGGGCTTGCCGCCACGGCGACGGCGACCACGCCCGCTACCCCGGCCACGAGCAGCGCTATGCGGTTCCTCAGCTGCATCACGAGGAGGCCGATGAACATCGCCGGAAGGGCGAAATCCATCCCCAGCCTCGCACCGTCCCCCACCCTTTCTCCGAGCACCGCTCCGCCGAGCGACGTCGCAACCCAGGCAGCGTATGAGACCAAATTGAGCCCGGCGACCTCCCTCCAGTCCGCACGCTCGTCCGGGGGAAAGGCGCCGATCGCGACCCCGTAGGTTTCATCCGTTATCCCGAACGCCACCAGCGCCAGCAAACTCTGGGACAAATGCCTCACCCTAGGCAGAAGGGACATGCTGTAGAGCACGTGCCGCAGGTTCACGAGAAGAGTCGTGCCCACCACCCCGGCCGCCGCAGCTCCCGACGATATCAGGCCGCACGCGATGAACTGCGCGGATCCTGCATACACCAGAACCGACATGAGCACCGCTTCCGCGGGCGACAGCCCTGACTGGCGTGCTATCACCCCGTACGCGAGGCCAACGGGCGCGTACCCCATGACCACGGGAACCGCAAGCCTCGCCCCTCGCGCGAACGCAGCGAGCGACCGGTTGCCCTCTCCCTGGCCCTTTTCTCGAGTGCGTGCCATGCTACCTGCTCAGCTCCTCATTTGGCACCATGTCTTCGCCGTAGCGACCCGTTTTCCTCCCACAGCGCCGTCGAAAGCCCGCCTACGACCGTGCCGTGGCGTGGAGTCGACCGGTACAGTATCGGCTGCCGGTGCATAGAGTGTGTTGATGGAGCCACGCCAAGATGACGCTCAGGACGCATCGGGAGGTGAGTCACATGACCGGGGAGCGCGAGGATCGCGCGTATCTCCAGCCACCCTACAGGATCCCGGCGCGGGACCGGGACGAGATCATAGCCGGGCTCAACCTGGACCTCATGTGGGAATACGCCGCCATGATCCAGTACATCCAACACGCAAGCATGCTGACCGGGCCAGAATACGTGGCGGTGATTCAGGAAGAGTTGCAACACGCCCAGGACGAGCACGAGCATAGCGTGATCGTGTCAGACCTCGTCCAGTATCTCGGGGGCGTGCCTACTGTCGAGGTCGCCGACCGCGCGACGTCGCCCGACAACGCGACCATGATCACCCAAGATCTCCAGGCCGAATACGACGCCATAGGGCGGTACCTCACCCGCATCCAGCAGCTTGAAGCTGTCGGCCTGTACGACGCCGCTCAAAAGATCCGCAACATCGTCTTGGTGGAGCAGAACCACGCCATAGACCTGGAGAAGGCCCTCGGGATCAGACGGGCGAGCCAGCTGTAGGCGAGCGCAGACAAGAGCGGGCACTTGACAGCCGTCGAGCGCGGGGCGCCTGCGGCGGCCGCCAGCGACCTTGGCTGGCGCCGGCGGCCACCGCGCTCTCGCTTATTTATCGTCTCGCTTATCAGAAGATCTCCCCGAGAACGAGTGTCTCGGTCCTCTCCCTGCCCGTGGAGACGATGAGCACCGGCACACCCACCAGCTCTGTTACGCGCGTCAGGTAGGCTTTGGCTGCCGCAGGGAGGTCTTCATATCGTTGGACGGTGCACGAGCCTTCAGGCCAGCCGGGCAGGTCTTCGTACACAGGCTCACACTCGGCGAAGACGCTCTGGTTCGCGGGGAAATCGCGCAGGACATCGCCGCGATACCTGTACGCCGTGCATATCCGCACTTTGGGAAAGCCGGAGAGCGTGTCGAGGTGCGTGACGGCGATGCCGTCGAGGCCGTTCACACGTGCCGCGTAGCGCACGATGACAGCGTCGAGCCACCCACACCGCCTCGGACGCCCTGTGACCGTGCCGTACTCCTGGCCGCGCTCGCGCAGCCTGTCCCCTGTCTCATCCTTGAGCTCAGTCGGCATTGGGCCCGCACCGACACGGCTGGTGTAGGCCTTCGTGACGCCGATGACCTTTGTGATCTTTCTCGGGCCGACTCCGGTGCCCGGCGCGATGCCGCCAGCGGTGGGCGACGACGAGGTCACGAATGGATACGTGCCGTGATCCACATCGAGCATCGTGCCCTGCGCGCCCTCGAAAAGCACGTTCTTGCCGCTGTCAATGGCGTCGTTCAGCAGGGCGGAGGTGTCGGTGACGTGCGGCTTTATGCGCGCAGCAGGCTTCAAAGCCCACTCCATGAGCTCATCCTTGTCGAAGCCCTTTGCACCGTATACCCGCTCGATCACCTTGTTCTTGATGGGAAGGACGACATCCAGCCTCCGAGAAAGAGCATCCCTGTCCACGAGGTCCACGATCCTTATGCCGAGCCTCGCAACCTTGTCCGTGTATGCCGGCCCTATGCCCCTCCCGGTGGACCCGATGCGGGCGGCGCCCTTCTCCTCTTCCTCCAGCTTTTCTATGAGGATATGGTACGGCATGATGACATGAGCCTTCTCACTGATCCTGAGGCCCGCGAGGCTGATACCCTTCCCTTCCAGGTAGTCCATCTCCTCCACGAGCCAGGCGGGATCGACTACCACCCCGTTGCCGATGACGTTTATCTTGCCGGGATAGAAGATACCGGAAGGGATCAGCTTCAACCTGAAGATCTCGCCATCTATCTGCACCGTGTGGCCGGCGTTGTTGCCTCCCGAATAGCGCGCGACCACATCCGCGCGGCCGGCCAGAAGGTCGGTCACTTTTCCTTTTCCTTCATCGCCCCACTGGGCTCCCACGACGGCTACTGCGGGCACGAGGGCCCACCTCCCTTGATCGCTCTCCCTGGGCCGCCCCAAGGCCGCGGCTGCTCAGGCCTCGCCCCGCGCGGCCCCACGCCTGTTTTGTTAGGTTCCCCCTGGCGCACGGCGCGTATGACGCTAAAGCTTGGGCCAAGGCGACCCAAGGCGACGCGGTTGTGTCAAATATGTCAGGCGGACGTCGGACGCCCGACGCGTTCGAGGTTCTCGAAGCGCGTGTACTCTTTGTGCCACATGAGTTCGACTGAGCCGGTCGGCCCGTTCCGTTGCTTAGCAACGATGATCTCGGCTATGTTCTTCTTCTGCGTGTTCTTGTTGTAGTAATCCTCCCGGTAGATGAACGCCACCACGTCCGCGGAAGTTTCGATCTCGCCGCTCTCCTTGAGATGGCTCAGCAAGGGCCGGCGCTCCGCCGCAGCCTCTACCGCCCGGCTGAGCTGGGCAAGTGCAACCACGGGCACCTTCAGCTCACGGGCGAGAGACTTTAGGGAACGCGTGATCTCGGCTATCTCCTGCTGCCTGCTCTCCGCGCGCCCGCGCCCTTGGACGAGCTGCAGGTAGTCTATGACCACGAGCCCCAATCCGTGCTCCGCCTTGAGCCGCCGCGCCTTCGCCCTGATGTCGAGGGCGGTCATGGAGGGGCTGTCGTCGATGAAGATGGGAGCCTCGCTCAACCGTCCGAGACCGTATGAAAGCCGCTTCCAGTCCTCGTCCACGAGCTGGCCCCTGCGCAGTCTCTGCCCGTCCACTTTCGCCTCGGCGGAGAGCAGACGCATCGCCAGCTGCTCCCGGGACATCTCGAGGCTGAAGATGATCACGGGTATCTTCTCGTTCAGTGCGGCATGGGCGGCGATGTTCAGGGCGAAGCTCGTCTTCCCCATGGACGGCCTCGCTGCGATGATGATGAGGTCCGACGGCTGCAACCCCGTGAGCATCGCATCGAGATCCGTAAACCCCGTCGGGACGCCCGTGATCTTGCCCTTGCTTTCATACAGCTTCTCGATGCGCTCGAACGTATCAACTAGGACGGCCTTTATGTCCGCCACGCCCTGCCTGCCGCGCTGCTGCGAGAGGGAGAAGATCATCTGCTCCGCCTGGTCCAGCGCGAGCTCGACGTCCTCAGTTCCCTCGTAGCCGAGGGACGCTATCGTCGTCCCCGCCCTGACGAGGGCGCGGTAAAGGGACTTTTCCTTAACTATCCTGGCGTAGTACTCAACGTTCGCCGCAGTGGGCACCACGCCCGCGAGGGTCGTTATGTACGATACGCCCCCGACCTTCTCGAGCGCCCCGTGTTTGCGGAGCTCCTCCGTGACCGTCACCAGGTCGATGGGTTCGCCTCTATCATACATGTTGACGATGGTCTCGAAGATGACCCTGTGGGCATCCTTGTAAAAGTCTTCTGCGCCCACGATGTCGAGCGCCTTGACGATTGCGTCTCTCTCGAGAAGCATGGAGCCAATAGTTGCCTGTTCCGCCTCGGTGTTCTGAGGCGGCACGCGCTCCAGCCCAACTGCTGCCTCCATGCGGTTCTTACCTCCCGTGCAAATAACCCGCGTGTCCCGTGCTACCGGCCGCACTATTGGCCGCGCACGGACAACCGTCCTGGGAAGGGGTGGTCCCCTCTCCCAACCTTCCCAAGTAGTATTATTGCCACAATTCAGGCGCCGATATGGCCAAGCCCTAGTGCGCGCAACGGCGCGCAGCCCCAGCCCGACAGCTCCCCATTACCCGAGCGGAGCGCGCCGGGACCCGCGGGCGCGCTCAGAATCGCGCACCCCACGCTCGCGCCCTGTGCCTGCGCCGTCCACCCCGCCGTGCCCGCGCGCCGCGCCCCCGCCGCTCACCACCCGGGCCCGGGCAGGATGCGCCCGCCTGTCAGAAGCAGGCTTGCGCCAGCAGGACCTCTCGACCGCCGACGCGGCGCTCAATGCGTCTCGCCGTCGCCCGTCGCTAGAGTGCCTGCGCGGGCGATGCCGCGTGCCCCTCCTCGCTGGAGCTGGAGCCCTGGACGGTCGCTGCGCTCCGGGAAAACGGCGCGTCCCGGCCCTCCCACTCCTCGGGAGGCTTCAGCGCGCCGCCCTCGAAAACGTGGGCGATCACGTCCTCGATTCGCTCGACTGGCACTACCTCTATACCCCGCAGGTCCGGCGGAACGTCTTTCGCGTTCTCCTGCGGGACGATAACCTTTTTCATGCCCGCTTGGCGTGCGCCATAGATCTTCTCGAAGACGCCCCCAACGCCCTTCACCTTGCCCTGGATGGATATCTCACCCGTGATCGCCACATCCTGCCTTACAGGCGTCCCGGTGACGGCGCTGAGGATGGCCACGAGTATCGCGCTCCCAGCGGACGGACCGTCTATGAGCCCCCCGCCCACCACGTTCACGTGCACGTCGTAGTCTGCGAGGTCGCGCCCGGTCACCTTCCTGAAGACCGACGCCGCATTGAACACGGAGTCCTTGGCCATGCTCCCCGCGGTGTCGTTGAACCTGATGGTGCCCTTGCCGCCCTCGCGGGCAGGGAAGGCTATGGCCTCCATCTCGATGACCGTGCCCACAAAGTCGCTCACGCCGAGGCCGAACACGTGCCCGACCTCCGCGCGATCCTGGGCCTTCACGAGAACGAAGGGCGTCATTCGGGCGCTCCTTATGACCTCCAGCACATGTTCCACCGTGACCGTGAGCTTGCGAGGCCTCTCGCCGGCCCGGTACACCGCGAGACCCATCGCGTCTGCCAGTATGGCAGTCGCCTTTCGCCCCTCGATGGTATAGTCGCTGATTATATCGGCGACGCCGGGCTCAAGCGTGACTTTCATGCGGCGTGCCGCGTCCTCCACGATCTGCTTGATGTGCGCGCATGTCAGTGGCTCGAAGTACACCTCGGCCGTCCTCGACCTGATGGCCGGGTTTATGGTCGAGGGATCTCGAGTCGTCGCCCCGATCAGGACAAAATCGGCCGGAGCGCCGTCCTCGAAGAGCTTCTTGATGTACTTCGGCACGTGCGGGTCCTGCGGGTCATAGTACGACGAGTCGAAGTACACCCTCTTGTCCTCCAGCACCTTGAGGAGCTTGTTGAGGAGGATGGGATCCATTTCTCCTATCTCGTCGATGAAGAGGACTCCCCCGTGCGCCTCCGTCACGAGGCCGAGCTTCGGCTCGGGCACTCCAGTCTCCGCCAGGTCGCGCCTTGCCCCTTGGTAGATGGGGTCGTGCACCGATCCCAGGAGGGGGTTCGTGACTTCGCGAGGGTCCCAGCGGAGCGTCGCACCGTCGACTTCCACGAACTTCGCGTTCCTTGCAAAAGGCGTGAACTTGAGCCTCTTCGCCTCTTCCAGGACCAGCCGCGCCACTGTGGTCTTGCCGACCCCCGGCGGCCCGTAAAGTATCACGTGTTGCGGGAAGGGCGATGCGATCTTGGAGAGGAGGGCCTGGATCGCACGTTCCTGGCCGACCACCTCGCTGAGGCGTCGCGGCTTCAGGAGCTCCATAGCGGACTTCGCGAGCTTCCTCGTCTCGAGCTTCTCGAGCTCCGCGTACTTTTTCAACGTGTGCGCGTTGTCGGCAGGTCCCTCTTCCTTGAGAACCTGCATCTTGACCTCGCGCACGTACTCTTCTTGTTTCTTGCGCATCCGCTCCGCGATGCGCTTCTCGAGCCTGCCCTCCACCTCGCGCCTGGCAAGGATGTCCGCGATCTCGTCCTCGACTTCGCTTATCACGTCGTGTATGTCTTTCCCTTGGGGGATCTCCTCGATAGTGGGGTCGTCGAACACGAGCCGCTGCAGGGCGATGACCCGATCGCGCAGGGCCGCGGACTTCATGAGCTCCAGCGCTTCCAGCTTCCCCGCCTTGAGCACCAGCTTGTCGGCGCCGTAAATGTGGGCGAGAACGCCCATGAGCGCCGAAACCTGCCTCTGAAGCTCGTCCTCAGCAGCGCCCCGCGGTGCTGCCTGCTGCGCGCCGGATCCCTTGAATATCCTCGCTATGATGCCATTCATCCATCCTGGTCCCCTTCCGACTGCGGCTGCACATCGATCATTACTCGTGCCGGCACCTGTGGGTGGAGCCTCACCGGGACTGTATAGGAGCCCACCGCCTTGATGGGCTCGGAAAGCTCGATCTTCCTCCTGTCGACCTCCACGCCGAGCACCTCTTTGATGGCGTCGGCGATGTCCCTGGCGGTGACCGACCCGAAGAGGCGGCCTCCCTCGCCGCTCTTGCGGCGTATCGTAATGCCACCGGACGCAAACTCCTGGGCGAGCTTGCGTGCAAGCGCAAGCTCCTTGTCGGCCTTCCTCTCCATGGCTGCCTTCTCCGCCTGGAGGATTCTGAGGTTGCGGCTAGACGCCTCGATCGCAAGCCCACGGGGGATAAGGAAATTGCGAGCGTACCCGTCGGCCACCTTTACGGTATCGCCCTCGCGCCCGAGCCCCTTGACATCTTGCTTCAGAATCACTTTCACGTTCTCTTCCCCCCGCCTCCCCAAGAAAGCTTGCGGAAATCAAACCATGCGTCGAACAGTCCCACCCAAGATACTATCTGTAGGACGGTCGGATTCAAGGCCGCGAACACTCCAAGGAGGATCCTCACCGCCGTGTTCAGCTGGTAGCGGTTCATGAGATACCAGGCCAGCGCAAGCCCCTGTACAAGGAAAAGCGTGCTGAAGAGCGACAGGAGGTTGGCCCCGGCCTTCCATAGGATGGGGATCCCCGTTGCCTGGCCGGCCATGGAAAGGACCAGCGCAGCGATATACCCCCATCCAAAGGGCCACGAAACCCTCCACTTGGCGAACGGCGGTATCTCCTCCATCTTGTATCCCAGCCGGCCCAGGACGAGCCGCGCGATAAGATAGTTGACCCCGGCAATCCCCACGATCGCCATGGTGATCGACGCGGGGAGGATGACCTTGGCGGTCTCGACGAGCTGCGATAACTGCGTCTGCACCTGCTGAAGCTGCGCTTCAGACATCCCAAGCCTTCTGTAGAAGTCCACGGCTGAGCTCAGGCTCTTGCGGAACATCTCCTCGACCGCCGCGAGGCTGAACCCGCCCAGCCAAGCGCCAAGCCCGAGTATGAGTGCCATCGCGACCGCCACCGCGACGCATGTCAGAAGGAGCGTTCGCAAGGGCGGGAGCCGTCGCCTGATGCACCAGGCGAGCGTGATGCCTATGATGCCGACCTTCGCCAGAACCGTCAAGCCCTGCGCAAACCCCACAAACATGCTCGTAGCCGCGATCGTGACCGCGGTGGCCCACACTCCCGCTTCCACGCCGTGCCTCACCACCAGCACGACGATGGGCAGCGGGTACACCAGGGCGAAAACCGGCACGTAGGCGTCAAGCACACAGAATATCGTGGCCATCGCCACGAGAAGCGCGCTTTCTACTAGAGTCCTCGTGGCTATCGAACGGCGGGGCATTCCTTCACATCTTCCTCTCGGCAAGGTGCCTCTTCAAGGCCGTGAAATCGCCATACCAAGCTTCGATCTCGTGGTTTTGCTCGATGTTGGCGTTGATCTTCTCCCTTATCTTGGCGTCAAGCGCTGAGTGAGGAAGGCCAAGGCGCTTGCCGAGAAGGTAGCACCCCACCACGATGTTGGCGAGCGAATCCGCGCTGCCCTCATCGCTCGTCTTCAACATGCTTTTGAAGAGGGACGCGATATTCGACACAAGCTCCGTCTTGAGCCATTCGATGGTCTTCAGGTTGCGGGCGATGTCCGCCCGGGAGATGGTCTCCTGCTCCCTGGCCCCGACGCCTTCCAGAAAAGCCATATGGTGTCCTGCCTCCCTCCGCCCGACGCGGCCCTCGCGTTCGCCTGACTTATTCTCTAATTTTACGCCCTTCTCCTTCAGGCCGCATCCAAACAATTGCTGGCACGACTGGGAAGATGGCCGTCACGACGGCCACCAGTCCACTTCCACCCGGCGCCCTGGGGTTCGTGCCGCGGACGCTGGAATCTGCGTGCGGGCGCCCGCCGCGGGCCTCCGTCCATCGCCTCGCCTCGCATAGTCGCGCAGGCGCCGAAGGGGATCGCGCCGAAGGGGATCGCCCCAAAAGCGGGAGGGGGTTATCCCCCCTCCCGCCGGATGAAACGCCCGAAACACCTAAGATTCCGGTGCACGCCCGTGCGTGTGCTCCGTCGCCCCAGCGCCTCGGCGGTGTCCGCCGCCTACTGCTCCGCTGTGAAGGGCAGCAGCGCCACGAGCCGGGCCCTCTTGATGGCTGTCGTGACTTGGCGCTGGTGCCTTGCGCAGTTCCCCGATATACGGCGCGGGATGATCTTGCCCCTTTCCGTGATGAACCTGCGCAGCCGCGCCACGTCCTTGTAATCAACGGCGTCTATCTTGTCCACGCAGAAGCTGCAAACTCGCTTCTTGGATTTGCGCCCTTTTTCACGTCTCATTTCGACTCCTGGCTCAGGAGCTCGGCATCCCTTGGCGCAGACCGCACAGATCGGGTCTGCGAGCCGACCTCTCGCTTACCAGGCTTTCGCTCCTTTCGGACTGGACTTCGCCGCCCGCTTCGAGCGGCCTCCGCAATAGGGAAACCTCGACCCGGGCCTTCACCCGTGGCCCCCACCGTAGCCTTGCGAATCAGAACGGCACATCATCGCCGGAGCCGACCGCGTCATCCGGAAAACCTTGGCCCGGCACGTCTTGCCCGCCCTGAGCGCCCTCCTTACCACGGTCGAGAAACTCCACCCTGTCGGCGACAACCTCGGCTACGCGCCGCTTCTGCCCCTCGGCAGTCTCGTACGATCGGATCTGCAGCCGCCCCTCCACGCCCACAAGTCTTCCCTTGGCAAGGTAATTGGCGCAGTTCTCCGCCTGGGTACGCCAGACCACGACGTCAATGAAGTCGGCCTCGCGTTCCCCCTGCTGGTTGGTGAACGGGCGGCTCACCGCCACCGTGAACCTAGCAACGGCGACCCCGTTCTGGGTGTAACGGAGCTCCGGTTGCTGTGCCAGCCTTCCCACAAGAAGGACCTTATTCACCGTCGCACACCACCCTGCCCAGGGCATCGCCCAGGCGTATCGCTAATCGGCAGCTAGTCGCCCTTCCTCACGATGAGATGCCTGATCACCTCGTCGGTGATGCGAAACACCCGTTCCAGCTCGCGAGCGACGCCAGGTTCCGCGGAGAACTCCATGACCACGTATATGCCCTCCGTGTAGCCCGCGATCTCGTACGCGAGCCTCCTCTTGCCCCACCTGTCAACGTTGCTCACGGTTCCGCCCCCGCCGGTCACCAGGTCTTGGAACTTCGTGACCGCCGCGTTGACGGCTTCCTCCTCCAGGTCGGGCTTGAGGATAAACATGGTCTCATAATCCCGCATCTCTTTCACCTCCCTCTGGACTTATGGCCCCACGCCACGCGTGGAGCAGGGATGACGCTTTGGCGTTTTCGGGACAATCGCCGTCCCTATTATAGCATCGTCGCCGGCGCGGAGCAACGACACGTACGGGTGACTTGCGCGCCTCGCCGGGGGGCCTCCATCCTTAGTGGGCCGACTCGGTGAACCTGAAGAGGATTATGTCTCCGTCCTGCACCACGTAGTCCCGGCCTTCGAGCCTCAGGAGCCCCCTCTCTCTCGCCTGCGCGAACGAGCCCGCGGCCACCAATTCATCGTAACCGACCACCTCTGCTTTGATAAACCCCCGCTGGATATCGGTATGGATCTTGCCCGCCGCTTCGTAAGCGGTGCTTCCCCTGCGCAGAGTCCACGCCCTCGTCTCCGGCCCCTTGGTCGTGTAGAAGGTTATGAGATCGAGGACGCGGTACGCCGCCAGCACAACCCTGTCGAGCCCCGACGACTCAATTCCCAACTCGCGCAGATATTCCGCGGCCTCGCCCGGCTCGAGGCTCAGGAGCTCCGACTCGATCTTCGCCGATATCGCAACCACGGGCGCCCGGTCCGCACGGGCCGCCGCCCATGCCGTGAGGGCGCGCACGCGTCCTGCCGCGTCCTTGGGATCGTCCTCGCCGACATTGGCGACGTACACGACCGGCTTCATCGTCAAGAGGAACAGCCCCTCGATGATCTCCCTCTCCTCGGGAGAGACGGGGACGAGCCTGGCGGGCTTGCCCGCTTCGAGCTCGCTCTTCAGCCTGTCCATGAGCGCTGTTTCCTCTGCGTACCGCTTGTTGCCGCCCTTGCACATCCTCGCGGTCTTTTCCCGTCTCTTCTCCACGGTTTCGAGGTCCGCCAGGATGAGCTCGATCTCGACGGCCTCGGCGTCGCTTACCGGGTCTAGCCTTCCAGCCACGTGCGGCACGTCGGGGTCCTCAAAGCACCTCACCACGTGCGCGATGGCGTCGACCTCCCTTATGTGCCCGAGGAAGCGGTTGCCAAGCCCTTCTCCCCGGCTCGCGCCCTTCACGAGCCCCGCGATGTCCACGAACTCGACTGTGGTGGGGGTAAGCTTCTCCGGCCTTGTGAGCCTAGCGATGGTATCGAGCCTTTCGTCTGGCACCGGGACGACCCCAACGTTCGGGTCGATAGTAGTAAACGGGTAGCTCGCCACGAGCGCCGAGCCCCGTGTGAGAGCGTTGAAGAGCGTGGATTTGCCCGCGTTGGGAAGCCCCACGATGCCGATGCGCACCATCACGCCTCACCCTCCCCGGCCCCCGGCCGCGACACTATCTGCTTGACGCTCCTTTCGAACTTCGACCGGCTGATCATCACCACGCGCCCGCATCCCAGGCACTTGATGCGGAAATCGGCCCCGACGCGCATCACTTCCCATTCGTAGGAGCCGCACGGGTGCTCCTTCTTCAGCCTAACCACATCTCCTATGTAGAATTTCAAGAGCCCTTGCCTCCTCCTCCGCTCTCCCATCGAGTGCCCCCGTGGTGCACGTAGTGCAGCGCCCGGCCGGAAGCTGCACCTCGCGGCCTCACGGGGCGAACGTGAGTGCGGGCGGCAACCCGTTGGACCGATCACGCCGTCGCGGCGCCTCGGCCTTCGGCCTTCCCGTCCCGGCCATCTGACGGCTCGTCCTCGCTTCTCTTCAGGAGAACTTGCATGTACGGGTACGGGATGATGATGCCCTCCCGATCGAAGACCTCCTTGATGCGCTTCTTGAGGGCGCGCTCGACGCGCCACTGCTCCATGGGCCTCGTCTTGGCTATGACGAGAAGCTCCACGCCGGACTCGCCCAACGCGTTTACACCGAGAACGGTCGGGCCCTCAACTATGTCGGGGATCTCCGTCTTTGCCTTCTCGAAGTCGCGGGTAAGCACCTCCATCGCATGGTCGATGTCGGTGCGATAGTCTACTGTGACTCCGAACAGGACGCGCATCGCACTGCCCATGTGGTTGATGACCTTGGAGATCTGACCATTCGGCACGATCTGCAGTTCCCCGCTGAAAGCCCTTATGCTGGTGGTCCGAAGACCTATGGACTCCACTATTCCCTCGGCATCGCCGACCGTAACGTAATCCCCGACGGCGAACTGGTCCTCGAATAGGATGAAGAAGCCGTTGATCACGTCACGCACGAGGTTCTGCGCACCGAAGCCTATCGCGAGGCCGGCGAGCCCAGCCCCCGCGAGCAGGCTCGTGGTGTCCACCCCGAGCTCGTTGAGGATGGATATCCCGGCGAAAAGGTATATGGCATACTTGAGAAGGCTCTTGAGAAGGGACCGGAGGGTTTTGGCCTTGCGCTCGTCCATGAACCTGCGTCCCTCTCCCTCCGCCGATCTCTGCGTCACGAGCCTGTCGATAAGCGCGTTCGAGGCCTTGACCAGAACGAAGGCAAGGATGAGCGTAAGCACGATGCGGATGATGGTCCCGCCCGCGCCGACCACGAGGTCAATGAGTTTGTCAACCGGCACCCCGCCGGAAAAGGTCTGTCCCATCACGTCCAACAATCCCTTCACGTATGCTTTCCTCCTCGTTCTCCGGCCAACCCGCCAGGCGGGAGTGCAAAGATGCTCCCGGCTTTCCGGAGGAGACTGCCGGTGATTGCACAAGGCCGCTCAGAACCCCGTTGCCTAGCCAGGCGGGCTGGGCTTTGGCGAGGCGCGCCTCGCCTGGGACGCCGCGCCGAGTTCAAGGCCGACAACCTTGTAACTGCTCGAAAGGAGGCGAGAACTAATCCGCACCCAATTGGGGCAGTCGAATGATGTTTCGTCAGCGGTGGCGTGATATCCTCCCATGCCGTCCGGCCCAGGCCGCTTCCTGGCGCGGGATGGCGGGGGATGCGTTCGGCGGGCGCGTCTTGCGGGGCGGCACGCGCGCTCGCGCACGCGGCGCGGCAGGCGGGGTGGAGCAAGCGAAAATCCCCGTCCGGGACGGGCGGGGAACTCGCGAGTCGAGGCTTTCGGCCGTGCGCATGGCCTTGTACTCAATGTGTCGGCTCTCGGCCGGATTATCTCAAAGTGGTCGGGATGAACGTGTCCACGAGCCCTATAATGAACGCGGCTATCAGGGCGCCGAGGACCGTGACGCGCATCGCCGGAACAACGTACTGCGATACGTAGATGACCGCGGCTGACACAAGGAATCCCACTACCCCCCGACCAAACGGAGAAACGCTCCTTCCCACGGCAGCCTCGATGATGTATCCGAGCGCCGTTATCACCGCTGCTGCGATCAGGGCGTTGACGAAGCTCAAGGTGCTGAAGCCCGGCACTATGAGCCCGATGAACATGAGCACCAGAGCCGACACGATGAATCTCACGATGTGGCGCAGCCAGTCGCCCACTTGCTTTCACCCCCTGCGCTGAGATTGGCTTGATGCTAACCATAGAGTAACCATATCCTGCTGCAATATGCGCATTAAGGCGGGACGCGCCCAGCCGTCTCGCGTTCCGGTTTGAGTCTTGCGCCACGTGTTCTTGTCGCCCTTGGTCGCCGCCCCATTCGTCGCCCTTATTGGCTGCCGTCTTTCGGGATTCGCGGCGTTGATGTGTCGTTGATGTGTTGACGCCTATGTCTAGCGAGCCTTCTCATACCGCGACCTCAGGATTATCGCGACAAGGTTCACGCCCAGGACGAGCGCGAGAAGCACGAGCGCCGTGCCGAAAGCGATGGGCACCTGAGCCTCGGGATGCGTGCCCTCCGTAACGAGCGCGTATATGTGATACGCCAACGCCTGGACTTCCTCGAATATGGACCCGGGGAGACGTGCAGTATAGAACGTGGCGGCCGTGAACATGATCGGAGCGGTTTCTCCTGCGATCCTCCCGATACCGAGGATGCAGCCTGTAAGGATGCCGGGCATGGCCGACGGGAGCACCGCGTAGCGCACCGTCTGCCACCTCGTGGCGCCCAGCGCGAGGGACGCCTCCCGGTACGAGGCCGGGACCGCTCGAATCGCCTCCTCAGACGCCCGTATGATCGTGGGCAGCACGACTATCGCGAGCGTCAGGGCGCCTGAGACGATCGATACGCCGAGCCCGAGCGTTTTCACGAACACCGCGAGACCGAACAAGCCAAACACCACCGACGGGACCCCCGCGAGGTTATTGACGCCGATCCTGATCACCCGCACGAGCGGTCCCTGGTGCGCGTATTCCGTGAGGAACACGGCGGACGCGACGCCGAGCGGCGCGGCGACCACCATCGCTCCGGCGACAAGGTAGAGGGTCCCGAGGATCGCCGGGAGTATGCCTCCTTCGGTCATGGCGTTGCGCGGCATCTCGCTGATGAATTCCCAGCTTATGACGCCTGCGCCTCGAGCGACAACGAAGCCCACCAGCAACGCGAGAAACCCGAGGGTGACGAGCAGGGTGCTCGTGATGAGCGCCAACATCACCGTCTGACGCCGCCGCCGTCTCTTCCAAAGGTCGCCGCTCGCCTGAGTCGCGTGACTTGCCGTTCGAACATCCTTCGTTTTCAGGGCGGCGCCGCTCACCGCCACCAGATCTCGCGAAGCATCTCGCGAAGCATCTCGCGAACCGCTCATGCGCCAGCCACCCTCCTCCGGAACCTCAGGGTGTACACCTCGGCCACCATGTTGAACGCGAGCGTCACAACGAAGAGCACGAGAGCGATGGCGAAGAGCGCGTGATAATGGCTTCCCCCCACGGGCGCCTCGCCCATCTCAGCGGCGATCGTGGCCGTCATGGGCCGGACCGGTTGGAGGAAGGAGGTCGGCACCACGGCGGCTCCGCCTGCGACCATCAGGACCGTCATGGTCTCGCCTATGGCCCTCCCCATCCCAAGCAGCACGGCAGTGAGGATGCCCGAGGAGGCAGCCGGGACGATAACCCGGCTCATGGTCTCCCACTTAGTGGCGCCGAGCGCGTAGGAGGCCTCGCTGTACGTGCCGGGGACGGCGGATATCGCGTCCTCCGCGATGCTCACCACAGTCGGGAGGGCCATGATCCCCAGAACGATGGAGGCGGTCAGCGCCGTGAGGCCCGTGGGAAGACCGAACGCGTCCATCACGAGCGGTGCCATCACCTGCATCCCAAAGAGCCCGTATACCACCGAGGGCACGCCCGCGAGAAGCTCCACGACCGGCTTGACCACCGTTCGGGCACGTGTCGGAAGGACTTGCGAGATCGCGATCGCCGAGCCCACGCCGACCGGAACGGCGATGACCATGGCACCTGCCGTCACCAGAAACGACGCAGCGATAAGCGGGAGCGTCCCGAAGGAAGGAGGGTCGTACGTCGGGTACCAGTCACGCCCGAATATGAACGCGCCAAGCCCGGTCTCTCGGAATATGGGAAGACCCTCCCTGAAGAGGACGAGCACGATGCCGACGAGAAACGCCAACGACGAGAACGCAACGACGGTGAGAACGATCGATATGAGGGTCTCGCGTATTCGAACTCGGTTCCGCAATTCCATCCCTCCCGCTTCCGCGCCAGGGTCTCCGTGACGCGCCTGTGGAAGGTCGTCGCGGCCTTCCTTCCGTCCCTCCGTCCTTCCGCGGCCCGCGTGCCTTCCGCGCTGTCCGCGCGCTTTGTGCTATGACCGACGGCCCAAGAGAGCTGCCGAGCCACATGCGGCCGGCTGACGCGGCGGGTTAACGGAGGGGGACGAAGCCCTCCTCCTGCGCTATCCTTTGGCCCTCCGCGCTCAACACGAAGTCTATGAACCTCGCCTCATCGCCGGTGGGCCAGCCGTCTGTGAACATGTAAAGCGCTCTCGCGAGCGGGTACTGCCCTGCCTGCACCGTCGCCACTGACGGGTCCACGTAAGCCTTGTCAGTCGTGCCGATCCTGAGAGCCTTCACTTTGCCGGATAAATATCCGAGGCCGACGTAACCCACCGCTCCTGGGGTCCTGGTCACCACATCCGCCACCGCGCCGTTGGAGGCTTGCAACAGGGCGCTGGCAGCGACCCTCGCCCCTTGAAGCACGAGCTCTTGGAATGTCTCGAACGTTCCCGAGCTCGAGTCGCGGGACACGACCACGATCTTCAGGTCGCGCCCGCCGACCTGTTTCCAGTTAGTGATCTCGCCCGCGAATATCTTTTTCAGTTGACCGACGGTGAGCTTGTCCACGGGGTTCTGAGGGTTCACGATCACGGCGATGCCGTCCAAGGCAACCCGGTGCGGGACCGGGTACACCCCGTTTGCTACCGCCTTCTTGACCTCGTCAAACTTGATGAAGCGAGAGGCGGTCGCGATCTGGACGGCCTTATCGACAAGCGCGGCTATGCCGTTGCCAGAGCCACCGCCCCTGACGGAGATGGATACCTCCGGATGCTTCGCCATGAAGACCTCGGCCGCCCTCTGGGCGATGGGAAGGACTGTCGTGGAGCCCTGGATGGTTATCTGGCTCCTCGCTTCAACCCGCCCTACGGAGAGGCTTACACACAGCACGAGAGCGAGGATGAGAGCAGGCGCCGCTTTCATGAAGCTCTCGCTCTTTGTGTCCAACTTCATGCTCCAAAAACCTCCTTCGGATGAACTTGCATCCCAGCGTTCCCGTCTGCCGGGTCGGCGCGTGGTGATGGAGCGGGGCGGCGACCCCCACCTACCGCCACGGCCCGGCTCGGCAGTAGCCCCGGTTGAGACGGGTCGCGCGTTTCCTCCGGCGAGCGCGTGGAGCTGGACGCTGGCTCATGTTCGGCTCGAGCCGCTCGAGCCACGGCTATTATTGCATACCGAGTTTACCCGCATGTGACGCCCATGTTAACGATTGTGACACGCTGGTTAAGGGGAGATGGACGGTCAGCGCCCGCCGGAGTGGGGCGCGGGCGGGGACGGGCGCCGCGGACGCGACAAGGTCTCTCCCACGCCCTGCCGTACGGCCACCTGCGGCCACCACTGCCGACCTCAGCCGCCTCTTGAGAAAAGACGAGGAGTCTCGGCGCCATGCTTGGAGGAATCTTGGCACGCGTGATGAATGTAGAACGACAACTTGCGGAGCGGACGGTGAAAGAGACGATGAACATCGCAGCCATATTCGCCAGCGCTTTTGTCGTGGGCCTCTCCGGCGCGATGATGCCGGGAAGCCTCCTCGTGGTCAACATCAGCGAGACGTCGAGACGGGGGCTCCGCGGGGGCATGCTCGCGGTAACCGCGCACGGAGTGTTGGAGCTCATGGTGGTTGTCGGTTTCGCCTTCGGGCTCGGCGGGATCCTTTCGAGGCGGCCTGTGGCTGGGGCCATAGGGCTTGCCGGGAGCGTCATGCTCGCGTGGATGGCGTACGGCACCATCAAGACGGCATGGAGCGCTGCCCCGATGCCCGTGGCTGTCAGGGGGCAGCAGCGAGCGCCAGCGCCTGAGGCGGGGCCGCATCTTCGGGCCTCGGGCAAGCTGTCGGCCGCGCGCGGAGACGTCGCTTCCTTTGCGGCCGGCGCGCTGGCAACCGTCTCCAACCCCTACTGGACACTCTGGTGGGCCACCATCGGCGCGACCTCGGTCGGGCTTGCCCTTCAGCAAGGACGCGCGGCCTCCGCGGCCTTCTACGCTGGCCACATCTCCTCCGACTTCGCGTGGTACTTCCTGGTTTCGTTGATAGTGGTGACCGGAAGGAGACTGCTCAACGACGCCGTATACAGGGCCGTCCTTCTGGTGTGCGGATGCTTCCTCGTGGTGCTCGCGGTGTACTTCGCCTTGGCCGGGATAATCATGCTTTCAGGATAGTGATCCACGGCGGCCACCTGCCGCCGCCATCGAGCCGCCGAGCCCGGGCTCTGCTGGGCGCACCCCGCGACTACCTTACGAGGACCGCGATGATGTCCATGACGTTGGTGCGCGTGGGGCCTGTGATAACGAGGTCGCCCAGCGCGTCAAAGAAATGGTACGAATCGTTGTCCCGGAGATACGCTCGGGGGTCAAGCCCGGCCTCGCGCGCCCGCGCCACCGTGTCGCCGAAGGCGATAGCGCCCGCCGCATCCGTCGGGCCGTCCGTGCCGTCGGTGCCCACAGCCATCACGAGCACGCCGTCGAGACCTTCGATGTCGAGCGCGGCCGCCAGCGCGAGCTCTTGGTTGCGTCCTCCGAGCCCGGCACCCTTGAGCGTCACCGTGGTCTCACCTCCCGCCAACACGCATGCGGGCCTGGGCACGGGGCGGTCGCTCGCACGGATCTCACGTGCGATGGCGGCGAGCACGCGCCCCACCTCTCTGGCCTCGCCTTGAACGCGCGACGACAGCACGAGGGGATTGTAACCCAGCCGAGTGGCGCTCCGGGCCGCGGCGTCAACTGCCAGGGCATTACTGGCGACGATGATGTTGGCCACCTTCTCGAAGAGCGGATCTCCAGGCTTCGGCGTCTCGGGAACCTCGCCCCGCACCCCCGCCTCAAGGCGATGCCTGACCGCTGCCGGGACGGTCTCGAGCGCGCCGTAACGATCCAGCACCTCGAAGGCCCGGGCGAACGTGCTCGTATCCGGGACCGTGGGGCCCGAGGCGATTACATCGAGGTCGTCCCCGATCACGTCCGAAAGGATGAGCGAGACCACATGGGCCGGCGCGGCCGCCCGGGCAAGGCCGCCGCCTTTTACGAGGGAGATGTGTTTCCTGACCGCGTTCATCTCATGGATCGTGGCGCCGCACCTCAGAAGGGCCTGCGTCGTCGCCTGCTTGTCCGAAAGCCCGATGCCGGGCGCCGGAAGCGGCAGGAGGCTCGACCCGCCGCCCGAGATGAGGCAGATGATGAGATCGTCCTCCCCGGCCGCGCTCGCGAGGTCCAGCATTTCGCGCGCACCCTCGAGCCCTGCGGCATCGGGAACCGGGTGCCCCGCCTCCCGAACGCGGACCTTGCTCAACGCCTCGGAGTGACCGTACTTTACGTTCACGAGCCCCGCTGTCACCCGGTCCCCCAGGACCTCTTCCACCGCAAGCGCCATGCGGGCGCTCGCCTTGCCAGCGCCCACCACATACACGTGGGCGATCTTCGCAAGGTCGTAACGCCGTCCCCCTATCGTGAGGATATCCCCTTCGAGCGACAGCTGACGTTTCACCGCCTCGTAGGGATCCACGGCCGCCAACGCCGCTCTCATGATGGCAAGCGCGTCGCGCCGCAGAGGCTCCCGCGCGGCGCTCCCCCGGGCGTCGGTCTCATCTGACACCATTCCGCAAGCCTCCTCTCCGCTGCGCTAAGTATGTCGCCAAAAGTTCGCGCCACCCTTCGGCGGGGCCACACTGCGCGCGGGCGCTCCGTCACGCTCACACGCGCACGGCGCCCGCCCCGCGCGAAGGCACGTTTTCCGCGACATGCTAGTCCATTTCAGTCCCTTGTGTCAAGCCTCCGCCTTACGGTGCACGGTCCAGGAAGGCGAGCCGTATTTCCGGGAAATAAGGGTATTTGCCAGGGCGGTTTCCTCGGCAGTGAGCTCTCCTTCGACGAGCTCAATCGGAGATATGTGGGAGCGCATTCCGGCGATCACCGCGTCCTCGACCTCCCGGAAGCTCACCCGGCGCCCGAGGATCTCCGAGATCGAGGTGGCGTGGGACCGCAAGTGTCTCACAGCCACGGCCCTTTCGTCCTCCGAGTCGAACCTGAGCAGGGAACAAAGCTTCTCCGCATCGAGCTCGATGAGGATCGATCCGTGCTGGAGGAAGACGCCCATCAGCCGAGCTTGAGCGCTTCCCACGAGCTTCCGCCCACCTGAAACCACCTCATACCAGGACGGCGAGTCGAAGCACGCCCCGGTGCGCACCGGACCAGCCGCGCCCACGGCCTCGGCCGGCGCACCAGCAACGTGACCCGATCCATCGCCCTCGTCGCGCCCGCGGATCTCCGCCTCGACCCCCAGGAGCCTGAGCCCCTTTATGATGCCCTGGGTCGCAAGGCTGAACGACTCTCCCAGCCCCGCCGGGAGCACGGGATCATTCTGGCTCATGATCAGGCTGTACGTGACCTCCACATCGTGCAGGACGGCCCTGCCGCCGGTGGGCCGGCGCACGACGTCAACCCCGAGCCTCCTGCATGCCTCCGCATCCACATCCCTCTGGAAAGACTGCACCCGGCCCAGCGACAGGCTCGGCGGGTCCCACTCGAAGAGCCTGAACGTAGGAGGCGAAGCGCCCGCCGCCACCTGCACCATAATGGCCTCGTCCACCGCCATGTTCCATGCGCCCGGCCTGTGCCCCGTTCGGAGAAGCCTCCATTTCATGTCCACAGCTGAATCCCCCACTAAGTTGGTCACCGCGAGTGCGAGATGCTCATGAGCGCGCGACTGCTGTTCAGGGTCGTCAGTGTTGCCGCTGGAGGACGGCAAGCTTGAAAACTTGTTGCGCCATGCTTAGACGCTCTCCGCCGACAGGCGCGCCTCAAAGACGGCCCTCTCCGCCTCGGCAGGGGTGAGGGGCCTAGGGTAGTTGTACATGATCGCGCCAGGCCGCTCGTTGTAATAGGGCCTGTTGCAGCCCGGACAGCCAGACGTCCGGAACGGCGCCCCGCTGCGGGCGATCTCGAGGACTCTCAGCGGCTCCATCCCGAAGCCCACGATGCGCCCGCTGCTGAACTTGAACCCCTGTTCGCCCTCGAGCCCGTTCACGATGATGTGCCGTGCCAGCTGCACCCGGCGGTAAGCATCGATGGGCGGCTGCGGCACTCGCTCCATGGCGGTGCCCTTCACCGGCGTGAATGCGAAGAGGCCGATCGTGATGCCCGCCGCGGCGAGACGCCGCATGACCCGCACCATGTGCTCTTCCGTCTCGCCGAGGCCCACGATCAGGTGCGTGCTCACGCGCCCCGGGAAAAGGCTGGCAGCCTCCTCGAGAAGCGACATCGTGCTCGCCCACGAGCCCGGTTTGGTCCTCGCGTGAACCTCCGGACACGCCGCGTCCAGGGCGATCCCGATCCTGTCGGCGCCTAGGGCGAGCACCTCGCCCGCCTCGGCCGCCGTGGCGGGATGGTAGCAGACGGATATCTCGAAGCGCGCAGCGTCTCCCCGCCTGAGCGCGTGCAACGCCGGAAGGAGCCGGCGCAGGGCCGCACGCCCGCCCGGCGTGCGGGTGACCTGGACGCACACGCGTTTCGCGCCCGCGGGCCGGCGTCCATCGAGCGCTTCGAGGACCCGATCCACCTCAAACTCGGGCCAGCTGACGCGGGACAGCAGGTCGTCGGGCGAGCTGCTCGTCCTCGCCTGCGGACAGAACGCGCACGTGGCGGCGCACCGGCCGCCCGTCAGGAGATAGATGGTGGTCGGCGCGTCGTCGAGGCGGGCGTCCAAAAGGCCCAGGACCGCCGCGCTTCCCGTTGATACCCTGATCTTTTCGCTCACAACGCGCAGCACTCCTCTCGCCACTTTGCGGAGAGGCCCAGCGACTCGGCCTCCCCACGCGCCCGGGGCGACGGTACCACTATCCTGTTGACACCCGCCCGGACTGCCAGTGCGTCCAGGGCCTCCCGGTAAGCACCGCGAGGGCGCATGCATCCGAGGTATATCGGGGTCTCGGGAAACATCAGCCGGGCGCGGGCAATCACTTCGACCGCTTTTTCGAGGGCAGGCGGCTTCCGGGACGCGTAACGCGTGCCCGGGGTTGGAACGAAGACGATGAAGATGATCGCGTCAGCTCCGAGTCGCGCGAGCGCCTGGAGCGCTTCAAGCTCGCCTGATGGTTCCCCACCCCGGAGCCCGATGCACACGTGCGGCACGACACGCACATAACGCCTCAAAAGGCTGTAGGTCGAGACGAAGTCGGCAGCCGGCCTGTCCAGCCCGTACACCTCTCGGACCGTGGCGTCGTCCGCCACGAGGTCGAACGAGACCACCGGACGCAGCGCGGCAAGTCGCGCCACGTCCGCCTCGTCGGCGAGCCCGAGGTGAAGGTTCAGCCGGAACCTCGCCGCGAGCTCCGTCAAAGCGTCCATGTGCGCCGCCACGGGCACCCTGCCCCGCAGGTCGCACCCGCCGCTCACGAGGCAGCTCTTCACACCCTCATCCGCGGCCACTTCGGGCCACCTATCGATCGGAATCATGTGTTTGAGGTAGTGGCCTCCGCAATGGGCGCACCCGAGCGCACACGCGGTCCCCGTCACGCTCAGAACCGCTGTGCGCACAGGGTTCACCCACTCGATGGCGTCGCCGAAGGCCGCTCGCCGGGCCTCCCAGGCCTTGTCCAGGAGCGCCTGCAGGGCCGGTGGCAGATCGGCGTCGGGCGCCTCCGACGCCGGGCGCGCGTCCGCGCGGGGCGCCCAGACCCGTCCATGTCCGAGGCACTCGTGTCCGTCCCGGACCTCGCCAGGAACGGCGCCAGGAACGGGACGGACACGCGCACACAGGTCACGGCTGCACGCGGCCGTGGCAGAGCGATCTCCAGTCTCCCCGACACCTGACCCGCGGACACTCATCAATTCCCGCAATCTCCGCTCGCCTGCTCTCCTTGCCTCCAGCGCAGCACGGGCCTGCGTGCCGCGGTGACGTCGTCCAGCCTCCCCACAACCATCTTGTGGGGTGCAGAGTGCAGAACCTCCGGGTTCGTCTCCGCCAGGCGGGCGATCTCGACCATCGCGGCTGCGAACGCGTCCAACGTGCCCTTGGACTCTGTCTCCGTGGGCTCCACCATGATGGCTTCCCTCACAATGAGGGGGAAGTACACCGTGGGGGCATGGAACCCGTAGTCCAGGAGCATCTTCGCGATGTCTGCGGTGTGGACCCCGCACGCGAGCTGATGTGCCGCTGAGAGGACGAACTCATGCTTGCAGTGTCGATCATACGGCAGGTGATAGTAGGGCGCAAGCTTTCTCATCAGGTAGTTCGCGTTGAGAACCGCGTTCTCGCTTGCCTCGCGCAGGCCTCTCGCGCCGAGGGCCCTGATGTACGCGTACGCCTTGACCATCACATTGAAGTTGCCGTAGAAGGCCTTCACCTTACCGATGGATTGCGGCCTGTCATAGTCCAACACGAATCGCCCGTCCTTTTTGTCCACGACTGGGACCGGCAAGAACGGAGCGAGCGCTTTCTTCACGGCCACGGGCCCCGATCCCGGGCCGCCGCCGCCGTGAGGCGTGGAGAACGTCTTGTGAAGGTTGAAGTGGAGCACGTCGAACCCCATGTCCCCAGGCCGAGCGATGCCCATGATGGCGTTCATGTTCGCGCCGTCGTAGTACAAAAGGCCCCCAGCCTCGTGCACTATATTGGCGATCTCCACGATATTCTCGTCGAAGAGCCCCAGCGTGTTGGGGTTTGTGAGCATGAGCGCGGCTACCTCGTCGGACATCACCGCCCTGAGCGAGTCGAGGTCGACACCACCGCGCGCGTCGGATTTCACCTCCACCACCTTGTACCCGCAAAACGCCGCGCTTGCGGGGTTCGTGCCGTGGGCGGAATCGGGGACGATCACCTTCGTGCGTTTCGCGCCGTCCCCGCGGCTCTCGTGATAGGCTCTTATGATCATGAGCCCCGTGAGCTCGCCGTGGGCGCCCGCCGCAGGCTGCAGCGTGATCTCGTCCATGCCGCCGATCTCGCAGAGGTAGCGCCCCAGTTCATACATGAGCTCTAGAGCGCCCTGGACGAGGTCCTCGGGCTCGTACGGGTGGAGGTTGGTGAACCCCGGCAACGCGGCAGCATCCTCGTTCACCTTGGGGTTATACTTCATCGTGCATGAGCCGAGAGGGTAGAACCCCACGTCAACCCCGTGGTTGCGCTGGGAAAGCTTGGTATAGTGTCGGACCAGGTCTACCTCGCTCACCTCCGGCAGGGCTGGAGGGGTCTTCCGGAGCGCCCAGCCGGGGAGCAGCTCGGTGACGTCCTTCCTCGGGACGTCGCACGGAGGCAGGGAATATGCCTTCCTGCCGGCCTCGCTTCGCTCGAAGATGAGCGGCATGGTCATGCCAATCCCTCCAGTGCACGGCAGAATGAGTCTATCTCTTCTTTCGTCCGTTTCTCGGTGACAGCTATGAGCATGGCATCGCCGAGGTCCGGGTAGAATCGACCGAGCGGCAGTCCGGCAAGGATGTTCGAACGCGCCAGGGCCTTGCCGGCCTCTTCCGGCGGAACGGGCATCCGCACCGCGAACTCCTTGAAGAATGGCGCGGAGCTTGCGGGCCCGAACCCGGGGATCGCCGTGATCCTGTCGAAGGCGTAGTGCGCCTTCTGGAGGCACAGCTCGCCGACCTCTCTTATCCCGCTCTTCCCTAGCCACGAGAGGTATACCGCCGCGGCCAAGGCCGATAGGGCCTCGTTGGAGCAGATGTTGGACGTGGCGCGCTCCCTCCTGATGTGCTGCTCCCTGGCCTGGAGTGTGAGAATGTAGCCCCTCCGCCCCTCGGGATCGCGGGTTTCACCCGCTACACGGCCCGGCATGTTTCTCACCAACTCCTGCCTGCACGCGAGGAAGCCCAGGTATGGGCCGCCATAGCTCATGGGGCTTCCGAGGCCCTGCCCTTCGCCGACCGCGATGTCAGCCCCGTACTCCCCAGGAGGAGCGAGGACACCCAGGGAGATCGGATCCACGGACGCCACGAAGAGCGCGCCGCTCGCGTGGGCGATCTCGGCAGCTGCGTCCATGTGTTCCACAGACCCGAGGAAGTTCGGGTTCTGCAGGATCACGCACGCGGTCGCCGGGGACGTGACCCGGTCCAGGTCCTCGAGGTCGGTGACCCCGTCGGATAAGGCGGCCTCGACCACCTCTATCCCGAGGTTTCGCGCGTAGGTCTTGAGCGTGGCCCGGTACTCAGGGTGTACCCCCCTGGAGACCACCACTCGCTGGCGCCGGGCTTGGCGGCATGCCATCGTAGCCGCCTCCGCGACCGCCGTCGCGCCGTCGTAGAGCGACGCGTTGCTCACGTCCATGGCGACGAGCTCGCACATCAGTGTCTGGTACTCGAAGATGGCCTGGAGCATACCCTGGCTTATCTCGGCCTGGTAAGGCGTGTAAGCCGTGTAGAACTCCGACCGCGACACGATGTGCCGCACCACGCTTGGCACGAAGTGGTCGTACGACCCGGCCCCGAGGAACGATACCAGGTCGTCCGTCGTGGCGTTCCTTTTCGCAAGCGCGGCCATGTGCCGGGCGAGCTCATACTCGGACATCGGCTCCGGGAGGCGAAGGGCCCGCTTGAGCCTGACCTCCGCGGGCACGTCGGAGAAGAGCTCGTCGATGCTGGAGACCCCGATTTGGGCGAGCATTTCACTACGGTCCCGGTCGGTATGGGGGACGTAGTTCATTCTCCGCTCGCCTCCTTGGCTACAAAGGCTTCGTACTCGTCAGCGGTCATAAGGTCGTCAAGCTCGCTGGGACGGGCCATCTCGATGACCGCGACCCATCCGTCCCCATACGGGTCATCGTTAATGAACTCCGGGTGCTCCTCAAGGGCCCGGTTGACCTTTACCACCTTGCCGCTCACCGGGGCGAAGACTTGGTCAGCGGTTTTCATGGAGTCTAGGTCGGCCAGGGGCTCGCCTTGATCCAACTCAACGCCTTCGTCAGGGAGGCCTACTCCAACAATGGCACCCAGCTGCTCCTGGGCGAAAGAGGTGACACCCACCGTTGCAAGCCCACCTTCCACACGAACCCACTCGTGCTTGACCGTATACTTGAGATCCCGGGGATACATGCGCTCCATCCTCCTTCTAACCTGATTGGCTAACCTGATTGGGTTTGTGACGTGGCCGCCGGCTGTCTTTCCCGAGTACGAGCGGATCTCTCCGCTCTCGTCCGCGCTTGAGCACGCCGTCGTTTCCGGGCGACGGCTGTCCTGCTCACCCTGCGTCGGCGCCCTGCAGCCCGCGCCGAGCTTGCTCGCACCGAACCCACCAGTCTGTTTAGAGTATTCGCCCGCGGCTACGCCTCAAACCAACGGGCGGCGAGCGGAAGGCGCCTCAAGCTGCTCGGTGTGGAGGGCCAGGCGGCTCATATGGTCTCTAGCTCGGCAAACGCACCCAAGAATGTATTCTTGTTCCACGTGAAACAGCGTCTCGCGGGCGCGCGCCCGCGCGCCCAGCGAATTCCCAGCCCCAAGCTCCCACGCTCTGGTTCTTCACTTCGCCTTGCGCACGCGAGGCTTCACGAACGGCGGCCTCACGGCTTCCGCTGCCACCCCCTTGCCCCTTATGATGACATCGAAGCGCGTCCCAGGCTTCGCCGCGTCCGGCGTCACGTAACACATGCCGATTCCCACGCCAAGGAACGGGGACAGCGACGCGCTCGTAGCCTCTCCGATCACCATGCCGTCTTTCGTGATCTCGCAGTGCGCCCTCGGCACGCCTCGTTCGAGCAGCTTGAAGCCTATGAGCCGCCGCGAAAGCCCCCTCTCTTTCGCCGCGGCGAGCGCGTCCCTGCCGATGAACTCGCCCTTGTCCATCGCTACGACCCAGCCCAGCCCCGCCTCGAGCGGGTTCGTGCTTGGATCCAACTCGTGACCATACAGGGCGTACCCCATCTCCAATCTGAGCGTGTCGCGCGCCCCCAGCCCGACGGGCTCGATGTCGAACGTGCGCCCCGCCTCCAGGAGGGCGTCCCACATGTGCCGGGCATGGCGCGGATGGAAGAAGAGCTCGAAGCCGTCCTCACCGGTGTATCCAGTGCGCGAGACGATGCAGTCTACCCCGGCCACCTTGCCTTCCGCGAAATGGTAGTAGTAGAGACCGTCCAAGTGTACGTCGGTCAGCCTGGCCAGCACCGCCGCAGACTCGGGCCCTTGGATCGCAAGGAGGGCGGTTTCGTCCGAGAGGTCTGTCACGGTGACATCGGCGCCGGCGTGAGTCTTCAGCCAGTCCAGGTCCTTCGCGGCGTTGGAGGCATTCACCACCAGATAGAACCTATCCGCCATCCTGCAGACAAGGATGTCGTCCACGGCGCCACCATCCGGATAGCACATGACTGAATACTGCACCTGGCCGACGTTTAGGCGCGACGCGTCATTGGTGGTCATCTTCTGGATGAATTCGAGCGCCCCCGGACCTTTGACCTCGATCTCGCCCATGTGTGACAGGTCGAACAATCCAACCTTTTCCCTGACCTTCCTGTGCTCCTCAATGATTCCACGGTAATAAACGGGCATCTGCCAGCCGCCGAACTCGATCATCCTCGCGCCGTGACTCACGTGGAGGTCATAGAACGGCGTCTTCCTCATCTCGACCCCTCCAGAGCTCACTTGCCCCACCTCCAGGATCTCAGTCTCTCGTTGGCACAGAACCCAGGCCCCCGTCGAGTCCCGGTCTCGAGTCCCCGTCCGCGCGCCGCCGGCGGCCGCGCCGCATTCGGCGCGAGGGCGCGCGCGAGGACCCGCACCGTCGTGCTTGAGAAAACCCTTGGAAAACATAAAACGGGCAAACGTGTTGCCCGTTTCTCTGTCCTGACGCCTGAGAGATTCCCGCACCGGCCGCGCCCGCACCAAGCAGCAAGCAAAGCACGGCAGGCGGGTTACTCCGTCGGCGGCACCTCATCGGTACGATCAGGCCTCGTGCGCAGCGTCTAGTAAAATACGCCTGCAGCTCAGGGGTGCCTCTCCAGAGCGCCGTCAGTGAAGGTGCTTTTGCCTGAGAGTTTGGACGCCTGCGTGGCAAACAAGCGTCTTGCTCCTTCGGCTCTCGCGCCGCCGCCCGTGCGCCCCGCCATGCCGGCGGTTGCACATCGCCTCCCGCGGCAGCCGAGCATCTCCCTCCAGCTTCATCCGGCCGCTATTCTCTTGTTGCAGTATATCATATTAGCGTTGAGACCCGGAATTCCTCCCGGACCGCACTCTTTCAATCTGGTTTCTGAGGAATTCCGCCGCGCTCTCTGGCGTTGTGACGTTGATGTATACGCCCATCCCGAACTCGAATCCCGCAGCCACAGTGAGTTTCGGGAAGATCTCGATGTGCCAGTGGTAAGAGCTCCCACACCGTTCGTGGGTGGGCGAGGTGTGCAGGATGTAGTTGTACGGCGGATCGTGCAGCCCCGCCCCGATGGTGCCCAGCACGTCCACGAGGACCTCCGCGAGTTCGCGGTAGGTGGACGGGGCGAGCTGTTGAAAGAACGGCGCGTGCTCTTTTGGCAGGATCCACGTCTCGAAAGGCATTTTCGACGCATATGGCTCCAGCGCGATGAACCCGGGCGTCTCCAGAACGACGCGGGCCCCCGCTTCGAGTTCCTGGCGGATCATCTCACAGAACACACACCGCCCCGTGGTCTCGTAGTACCGGCTCGCGCCCGCGAGCTCCTCGATGACCACCGGCGGAACGAGCGGCACTGCGGCGATCTGCGAGTGCGGGTGCTCCAGGGACGCCCCGGCGTCCCTTCCGTGGTTCCTGAAGATCAGCACGTACTCGATGCCTGGGGCGTCCGCGAGCGCGCAATACCGATGGACATAGGCCCGCACCACCTGTGTCATGTCCTCGTACGACATGGTCGCCGGGCTCGCGTTGTGGAGCGGGGACTCGATGATCACCTCGTGCGCGCCAACGGCCGGCCTAACGCTGAAGATGCCAGATGTCGAAGCCTCCACCGTCGGCTCGGGCGTGAGCGCGGGGTACTTGTTCGGAACACCCCGCACCTGCCAGCCTGGCTCGTTCGGACGCGTGCCGCAGCGCCGGAACGAGAATACCTCCGGCGGCGTCGCGCTCTCGTTGCCGGGACAGAACGGGCACGTTTCGCTTCGTTCTGGCCGCGCCTGGTGGGACGCGGCGTCTTGACGGGCGAAGTCCTTCGGTCTCTTCGCACGCTCGGTGGCAACCACCACCCAACGTCCTGTCACGGGATCAAGCCTCAGCTCAGGCACGCATCGCCCCTCCCAACGCAGCTTTGCGACCCGCTCCGGCAGGCTCCGCGCACGGCACGGCTCTGCGCTTAATCCGGCTTCGCCCCGGGCACACCAGCCCGGGCCCTGGAGCAGTGCCCTCCCACCCCACCAGCGCAGGCCTACGGCCTCGCGCGACCTCGCGGGCCGCAGGCCGCACCCCGTGGCCGGGGCCGGCCTGCGGTCGTCGCGCCGCAAACATTTTACCTCCCATGGCGTCACAGTTCAAGCGCGAGGGCGATATTATGGTGGTACGGAGCTCCCGAGCGCCCCGAGCCGGGGTCGCGCGATCAGCGCTCGTCGATCATCCATCGGGAAAGGAGGGTCCCCGGTGTATCGCTTGCTCGAAAGGGTCATTGGCCCGTTGTTCAAGTGGCGGAAGAAGACCTGCATCCTGGTGGTGAAGCGCCGGGCCTGACCTCTCGCGCCGCGCTTCCCCGCGCGCCTGGCGCCCGCGAGAACGGCGCCTACCACGTTCTGGGTTTGCAGAGGATCTCCTCAACCTTGAGGCCGAAGACGTTGTTGGAATGCTCTGGCATGATGATCGCCGCGGTGTCGGCACCGCTACCCGTTCCGCCCACGGCCACGACGCGCTCGCCATACGGAACTAGCCCGGCGTCCAGGGCCATGATGGAGATCTCCACGCACACCTTTACGCCCTGGCCCAACATGCGGAGGGCTGCAGCGATTATCTCGGGCGGGTACACGCCTCCGAACTTCAGCCTGAGGGATCGGTCCACCCCGGCCAGCACATGCGTGGTCGTGAGGACCTTGACTCCCCGCGCGACGAGCTCCTGCCTCGTCGCAGGTGGCATCTCATCCACGCCGGGACCATCGAAGCCGACGTGATGCGTGACACAAACGACCAAGAGACCCTGCGCTCCTATCTCCAGGGCTTTTTTCGCCGTTGCTCCGGAGTTCGACGCGACCACGAGGTTTCTTATGCCTTCGCGCCTTGCCGCGTCAATGGCGATCTTGAGCGTCTCAACGGTGTTCTCAGGGCCAGCCTTCGCCCACATCATCGCAACCACCTCCAGAATTATGATGGCCAACATGGCCAAACCCGCCTCAGGCCTTGAGCACCAGCCGCGCCAGTGCAAGGGCCACAACTATCGCCGGGAGCATGTTAGCCACATGGACCTTCCTGATACCGAGCATATCGATGGCGATCCCCATGATGAGCAGGCCGCCCGTGGCCGTCATCTCACGGACTGCGGCGTCCGTAAGAAACGCCTTTATGGCTGCCGCGGCTAACGTGAGGGCGCCTTGATATACGAGGATGGCACCCGCGGACAGCCCAACCCCGGCACCGAGGGTGGCCGCGAAAGCGATGGAACAGAACCCGTCCATCACCGCCTTTGTCACAAGGATGCGGTAATCCCCCGTAAGGCCGTCCTGGATGGACCCAAGGACAGCCATCGGGCCTACGCAGAACAAGAGGCTCGCTGCGACGAATCCTCTCGCGAGCCTGCCCTCCTCACCGCGCGCAAAGCGGGCTTCCACGCGCGCCGCCGTCCGCTCGAGCCACCCCTCGACATCCATGGCTGTTCCGATCACCGATCCTATGGCCACGCTGAAGAGCACCACAAGCACGCTCTTCGTCTCGAGGGCCATGCTAACTCCGATGAAGAGCGTGAAGAGCCCGATGCTCTGGACTACTGTGTTGGATATCCTCTCCGGCATCCTCTGTCGTAAAGTGAGCCCCACAGCGGTGCCTGCTATCACCGCCCCGACGTTTATTACCGTGCCCGTCAAGTGCTGCAACCCCCTGCTTCTGGCCGCATATGGTGCGCCCGCTATTGCGTATTTCTGGTGGACGTGTGCCTCCCGCCGCATGTGGCGGGCGCACCGCCCCGCCCGGCTGGCGCAACGGCCGGCATCCGCACCACCCACGGCTGTGAGACTAGCTTTTCTACGGGCTCCCCGTGTTTACCTGCTTGCCGCGGGGGCTTTCGTCGGGAAACCGCCTCCCGCCAGCCGCAGCGCGCGGCTGGTACGCGGGGTGTGCGGCGCGTGTTGCCTTTGCGCTAGGGATATGCTATAGTGGAGACATCCGAATTCTGCCCAAGATCGGCCAAGATCGGCGATGAAGGGGCCGCCGCGAGCGCACGGCGTCAAGAGAGCGGGTCCTGGGCTGTGAGACCTGTCGCACGTGCTCGACGGCACCCCACCCTGGAGCTGCGAACGATGAGTTCGACGCCTTTCCCCCGTTACCGGGAAGCCTGCGACGCGCGCCTTCGTGTGCGCGCCGCAGGGGCGAGCGGGTGGCTGGGTACTCCCGTGTGACGACCCGGTCCCAAGCGAGGTGGCACCGCGGAGGTTCGAGCCTTCGTCCTCGATGAGGACGAAGGCTTTTCTCATATTCTTAAAAGCTGGCGAGCCCATCGCGAAGAACGGCCAGCCGGGGGCTAAGTGAAAGCGCAGGAGCGCTCCGGATCTTTAGGGGGATTGGGGCGACGACTGCACGAGGGAGGTCCAGCTCCTGCTGCCCTGCTACTCGCCGGAGAGGCCGGCTTTCCGGAAAGCGCGCACCGGTCGAGGCATGCGGTTTGGGAGACAAGGGAGATAGCCCTAAGTGACGCGGTACACATGCCAAGTATGGCGCCACGAGTCTTCGTCTCCTCTGTTGACAGTGCTAGCGTTGCCGGTGCTTGCACGACGGGGCATGGAGAATTCGGCTCGCTCGCGCGCCATGTTGCAACGAGACGTGCCGCAAGCGCGCCGTCGCCTGGATGGCAAGGCCGGCAAGCCTGGGCGAGGCCTCTGGGCCCAAAGGTAGCGCGGACTTTTGAGACGTACTTGGTGCCTGTCAGGGCTTGAGAATCAATGCTTACAGAATACGTGTAAGGAGGGTGAATGGCGCTGAGGCGGGCCTGCCGCCCTCGCCGCCCGCCACACGCCGACACACAGCCCGTCATCGCATGGTGCGTCGGCGCGTGATGGTGCGGCGGGAGACGCTGCCCGCGCTTGCAGGGAGGCGGTTGACGCGGGATATTGTCTGCAGGCGCGCGGCGTGCGCGGGGGGCTGGTTCATACGCGCCGGGTGAAATGCCGGAGAAGCAGGAAGGTTTTGTGGAGCACATAGCCTCCAAGACAGACGATTTCTCACAATGGTACACGGATGTGATCCTAAAGAGCGAGCTCGCCGATTACGCCCCGGTGCGCGGGTGCATGGTCATACGGCCGTATGGATACGCTCTTTGGGAGAACATGCAGGCCAAGCTCGACGCCCGCATCAAGGCCACGGGGCACAAGAACGCGTACTTCCCGCTTTTCATCCCAGAGAGCTTTCTTCGACGCGAGGCCCAGCACGTAGAGGGCTTCGCCCCAGAGGTCGCGTGGGTCACGCGGGCGGGCAGTGAGGACCTGGTCGAGCCGCTGGTGGTCAGGCCTACGTCAGAGACCGTCATCGGCTACATGTATTCGAAATGGATCAAATCCTGGCGGGACTTGCCTGTGCTCATCAACCAGTGGGCGAACGTTGTCAGATGGGAGAAAACCACGCGGCTCTTCCTGAGGACATCGGAGTTTCTCTGGCAGGAAGGCCACACGTGCCACCGCACCGCGGAGGAAGCCGAGGAGGAGACCCGGAGAATGCTCGAGGTCTACCGGAGTTTCCTCACGGAAGACCTAGCCATTCCCGTCATCGCGGGAAGGAAGACTGAGAGGGAGAAATTCGCAGGCGCGGTGCGGACTTACTCGGTGGAGGCCCTCATGACCGACGGCAGGGCGCTCCAGGCGGGCACGTCGCACAACCTCGGCCAGAACTTCGCAAAGGTCTTCGACATCACGTTTCTCGACGAAGACGACCAGCTCAAGCACGTATGGCAGACGTCGTGGGGCGTCTCCACGCGCCTCATCGGCGGGATAATCATGGTCCATGGGGATGAGCGCGGGCTCGCGCTCCCTCCACAGGTCGCTCCGATCCAGGTCGTCATCGTGCCTATCATGCCGCCCGCAATGCGCGAGACGGTCGTCGCCGCCGCGCGCGACCTCGAGGCGAGGCTCGCAAGGGTGTGCCGGGTTGAGCTGGACGCACGCGAGGAGTACTCGCCTGGCTGGAAGTTCAACGAGTGGGAGCTCAAGGGCGTCCCGCTCAGGCTGGAGATCGGACCTCGAGACATCAAAGCAGGCCACGTGGTGCTCGTGAGGCGCGACACCGGACAGAAAACGAACGTACCGATGGACGGCCTCGAACGCGCCGTTCAGGACCAGCTGGCCTCGGTGCAACGCGGGCTGTACGAGCGCGCCAAGCGGTTCATGGACGAGAATACTCGCCGGGTTCAGGACTATGAGGATTTCAAGGCCATCATGGACACGAAGAGAGGCTTCGTGTACGCGCCATGGTGCGGTGACTCGCAGTGCGAGGCCACCATCAAGGACGAGACCGGCGCCACCATCAGGTGCATCCCGCTCGAGGATTCTCCGGGCCCCGCAAGGTGCATGCGCTGCGGATCGGAGACGAGCACGTGGGTCTACTTCGCCAAGGCGTACTGAAGCATACCGAAGGGCGTGTAGCTCCTCCGCCAGCGCCCTCGCCCCTACACCAGAGGCGCGGGCGGGAACGGGGCCACGCGGGGCAACCAAACGGCATAGCGCACGACGCACGAGATGTGCGGGCGGGCCGCTGCACTCACTGTGCGACGGCCCGCCCGCGTGTGTCTTCCGATGAGGCCAGGGAGCCGCACCTCAATGCGGGTTCGCCTTGAGGTGCCGCAACGCGATCTCCCTGACGACATCAAGCACGTAGAGGACGTTTTCCCGGGAAATATGCCTGTGAGTCACCATCCTGACCCCCGTCGGCGGGCGGTCGGACGCCCTCACGTTATACTCGGCGAGCTCCTTCAAGAACGAGTACGTGTCGAGGCCGAGGCCCGCCACGTCGAAATAGACCATGTTCGTCTGGACGGTCTCAAGCTCGACGGAGATCCCCGGGATGTCCGCAAGCCCCTCCCCGAGCACGCGCGCGTTCTCGTGATCCTCCCTGAGCCGGTCCACCATCTTCTCCAGCGCAACTATACCCGCCGCCGCGATCACGCCCGCCTGGCGCATTCCGCCCCCGATCAGCTTGCGACACTTGCGAGCCTTCTCAATGAAATCCCGCGTCCCCACGAGCACGGAGCCGACCGGAGCAGAAAGCCCCTTCGACAGACAGAACATGACCGAGTCGAAAGGCCTCGCGATCTCGCGGGCGTCCACTCCCAGGGCGATGGCTGCGTTGAAGATCCGCGCGCCGTCCAGGTGGGTCGCAAGCCCCCTCGACCGCGCGACGGTGCAGATGGCGGTGAGGACGTTCAGCGGCGTGACGGTGCCGCCTCCGCGATTGTGGGTGTTCTCAACCGCAACAAGGCGGGTGGTTGGATAGTGTATGTTGGCGCCCCTGATGGCACGGGCCACGTCGTCCGGGTCGAGCACCCCGTGTCTCCCTGGCACCAGCCTTGGCATCACGCCCGCGACCGCTGCCAGGCCGCCCACCTCGTAATAGTACATGTGGCACTCGGACTCCATGACGACCTCGTCTCCACGTTGCGTGTGGGCGAGCACCGCGACGAGGTTCCCCATGGTGCCGCTCGCCACGAACAAGCCCGCTTCCTTCCCGAGCCTCTCGGCCGCAAGTGCCTCCAGCTTGTTCACTGTGGGGTCCTCGCGTGCGACGTCGTCCCCAAGGGGCGCTGTCGCCATGGCCTGCAGCATTTCCTGCGTGGGAAGAGTAACCGTGTCACTCATAAGGTTAACCGTCTCCCGCATGATCCCGGAACCTCCCTAGACCATAAGTGTTCTCCGTATCGCTCGGGAAACAAAGGGTCGCCCCCGCGACGTAGCGCGAGGACCCTTCACGAGCCCGGACAAGGCACTGAGCATGTCGCCAAGAGCGCGTTGAACTCTACCACGCGGTGTCGCCTCGGCCCAATTGAAGCCCACAAAGCAGTCGCTGCGGTCGCGCAGATCGGCAGCTACTGGGGAAGCCCAACAGTCTCCGCCAAGACTTCGCGCTGCGCGTGCTGCGCGCGCTGCGCGCCACTTTTCGGCGGAGGGGTCCTGCCTAGGGTTGCCGGTGCTTACACGACTGGGCGTGGAGAATTCGGATGTCTCCCGCGCCGAATTCGAACGAGGCGCGCCGCAAGCGCGCCGTCCCCGGAGGGCAACACCGGCAACCCTAGAGCCGTCAAGAAAGGAGACGAAAACTCATGGCGCCGTACTTAGGCGCTGCCGCCGGGGACACCTCCGCCTTTACCCTTAAGAAGCATCATGAAGAAGCGTCATCGGGACCGGACTTGACAAGAGCCCGCTCGCTCAGGCGTCAGAGAATCGAGCTGATGAAGGTTCTCGCCTCGGGCGTTTTCGGGTTCTCGAAAAGCTCAGCCGGCGTCCCTTCCTCTATGAACGATCCCTCGTGCATGAAGAGCGCTCTCTGCGCGACGCGTCGCGCAAAGCCCATCTCGTGTGTTACAACGATCATCGTCATGCCCGCCTTCGCAAGATCCTCCATTGCGGCGAGCACCTCGCCGATGAGCTCGGGGTCGAGGGCCGAGGTAGGCTCGTCGAACAACATCACCTTGGGGTTCATGGCCATCGACCGCGCTATCGCCACGCGCTGCTGCTGGCCCCCTGAGAGCTGGTCCGGGTAAGCGTCGGCCTTCGCGGCGAGTCCCACCTTCGCGAGCATGGCCATGCCGATCTCCTTCGCCTGTGCCTCCGGCACCTTCTTCACCACGCGTAGGGCAAGGGTAACGTTGTCGAGGGCGGTCCGGTGGGGGAAGAGGTTGAAGTGTTGAAACACGAAGCCCATTTCCTCGCGCAACGCCTGCAGGTTAGTCCTTCGCGGGTCGATGCGCTGGCCGTCGATCCACACCTCGCCGCTGTCCGGGGGCTCGAGATAATTCAGGCATCTGAGAAGCGTGCTCTTTCCGGAGCCGCTGCGCCCAAGGATGACCACGACTTCGCCCCTGGCGACTTGGAAGCTCACGTCGCGCAGGACGTGCAACCGTCCGAAGCGTTTGTTCAGCCCGACCACTCTGATCATCGGCTCCGCAATCACGGGATTCTCCTCCCACGTAGCGCCCTTCCCGCCTGCGACCACGGCCAGGGCCCGCCGCCGGACCCGCCTGGCCCTGCTCTGGATCGCCGCACCCCTTCACTCTACCCCTTCGCTCTTTGCCCGGCTCCTCCTGGACCGCGCAAGCCTGGGCCATGTGGGGTACTAGGTGCAGGGCTGGGGGCCTACAAGCAAGGCACAGGCCGCTAGCGCCCGAGTGCATCGCCAGGAGCTCACGCTGCGTTTCAGTGCGGAGACTCTGCCTCCTGAGGCTGTCGGCCCTACGCTGCGGGGAAGGCGCACCTTGCGGCCTGCGGCGCCGCGCCTCGTCCGGATTTGGCGTGCGAGAATAGCCGGATTCTCCGCACACGTCGTGCAAACTCCGGCGAGCCTGGCACCCTCAGGAAAACAGACGAAAACTCATGGCACCGTGCTCAGAGACTAGCGACCTTGCGACCGTGGCCGGGGGTGATGTCCTGCCATCCGGGACTGGCGCAAGTCTAGTTTAGAAAAGAATAGCACGTACATGATGGCGGATGCAAGGTACAACGTAGCTGTAATCAGAAACGGCACGGCATAACCGAAGCGCTCGATCATGACCCCGCCCGCTACGCTACCTCCCGCCCAGCTGATGTTCCAAGCCATCCCCCGCAGGCTGCTGAGGATCGCCCGGTCCCGTGCCGAGACCGCTTCCATACTGAAACTGGAGTCCACGGGGCCAGACATGTTCATCAGTGCTGAGCGCAGCAACATGGCCGGCACGATCACCGCGGTGTCCCGGGCAAGCGCCATGGCGACGAGGAAGGGCACCGATGCGATCTGGGTCACCGCAACCGTTTTCACGCTGCCCCATCGCTCCGCCAAGAGCGGTGCAAGGAGAGTGCCCGCCATCGTCATGACCATGGAGCCGGCAAACACGAGCCCGATGACGGGCGGCGACGCGCCCTTGTCCGCCAGGAAGACGGGAAGGAATGGGATCATCAGGCCCGCGCCCAGCGACGTCACGACGGAGGTCGTAACGAACCGCCCAATCACGATGAGATGCGCCTTGGTGTCGCTGCAGCTCACGTCCGGTAGGCGCGAAGCGGCCTCGCGGACACGGTGAAAGCTCGATTCCTTGAGCGCCACCAGCGGGGCTGCCGAGGCTGCCACGAAGGCCACTCCGACCAGCATGGTCGCGCGGAGCGGCCCCATTCCAGATGGGTTCCAACCAGGCGCAAGTCTGCCAAAGACCTCAGGCAGCGCGCCGCCGAGGGAGTTCCCCACCACCGCAACAGCCAGCAACATCGTGCTGTTCACGCTGAAAAGATAGGCCCTCTCCGCGTCACCGCTGTTCTCGGCGAGGAAGGGCGCGGTGTTCACGAAGGTGAACGCGGTGCCGGCGCCGAGGCATGCTTCAAAGAACAGAAGGACATCCCGTGACGAAAAGACAGCGATGCCAAGCGCACCGAGGGACGACAGGATTGCGCCCGCCAGAAGGGCCCTCCGATGCCCGGTCGCGTGCGCGACCGCGGCGGCCGGAAGGCTCACGATGCCGGTGACGAGCGCGCCGAACCCGGTTATGACCCCGAGGAAATCGCGGGCGTGGCCGAGGGCCACGATGTACAGCGCCAGGACAACTTGGAATATCCCCGATTGGACCGAGGCCAGCGCGCTGCTGAGGAGAAACAGCTTCGCATTGGGGGAAAACGATCGGATCTTGTCGAGGTACGAGTGCAGGACCGTCGGCACACTTCCGCGCACGCCTACGTCTCCTCAGTGGGCAGGTTCCAGCTCTTGCTCAGGTACCATTCTTCCTTTCTCGGGTCGAAGTAGATATCCAGCGTCTGGCCGCTGTCAACCGCAACCCGATAGAACGTCCGCCCGTGCTGGTCCCACCAGCTCCTGGAACGGCCGCGCCCCGAGGCGGGGCCGGCGAACGCCGCGTCCTGCCACACCTTTTTGATCTGCGTGATCTTGTATTCCTTGTCCCTCCACTTGAGGGCAACGGGATCGAGGCTCTCGCCCGAGCGAGCTACCTCGATCTTCTCGTGGTGGAAACCGATCATCGAACCACGGCCTCCTTCGCCTCAGGCCCGTTCGCTCCGGGCGCCTCCGGCTCTCCCTCTCCTGCGAGCGGCATGTTGAGCGGCAGCTCACCGGCGGCCGGCCGGCGCCTCTTGCGGCCGGACAGCGCCTTCGTGGTGAGGAGCGGCTTCACCAGCGCCACTATGTCGCGGTGGACCTCGCGCATAGGCCTGTTGCCGTCAATGATCTCCACCCTCTGGCCTCGCCTGCGCAGCTCGCTAATGGCCTCAAGATAGTTCTCCGCAACTTTCTCGAGTTTAGGAGTCTCCTCGTAGAGCTCCACGTGCCAGCGCGCCTGGTTCCGGCGCCGCTCGGCCACGAGCGGCGGCACCTGCAGGTAGATGGTGAGATCGGGCGTGATGGCCTTGGCGTTTATCTGCTCGAGCCACCGCCTATCCACGTTGAGGGACTGATAAGCGAGGGACGAAAGGATGTACCTGTCGCATATGACCACGACGCCGCCCTCCAGCTTCGGGCGAATGTCTACCTCGAGGTGATCGACGCGGTCGGCTGCGAAGAGAAGGGCCAGACACCTCGGATCAATGCTCTCAAACTTGCCGTTGCGAGAGGGTCCGCCCACCCTTTTCGCCAGAATCGTCCGGATAAGCCCTCCGACCGGGCCATCCGTGGGCTCTTTCGTGAGATGGACGGGGAGGTTGAGCTTGGTTGCTACGTATTCCTTGAGCTTGACGGCTTCCGTCGTGACCCCTGACCCGTCTATCCCTTCGATAACAATGAATTTACCCTTTTCCATCGGCGACTCCTCTTCAAACTCGTTCCTGCCTGCTTCGGTTATATTATACCTTTGCGTGGAACGGCTAGCAACGAAAGCACAACGAAACCACCGCGTGACACGGGGTCAGCACGTCAAGTCTTGGACGCAAGCCGCCTCGCAAGCAGGTCCAGGCCAGCCTCGAGGGTGTTCGTGTCGCCCCCGAAGCCGATGCGCAGATAGCCCTCGGTCTCGAAGCATGAGCCCGGGACCACCAGTACACCGTCCTGGGTTACGAGCTCGGTCGCGATATCGATGGACGGCACGTCGGCTGCATACTTTACGAAGGCGACCACGCCCTCCCTGGGAGGGACGTAACGCACGAGATCCGCGTTCGCTCGAGCCCACTCGTCGAGGACCGCGAAGTTCCTGCGCGCAATCGATCGGCTCCTGGCCAACACCTTCTCGGAGTTCCGGAGGGCGGCAAGCGCGAGAAGCTGTGAGGGCCCGGCGGGGCATATGGACGTGTAATCGCGAAGCGCCCAGCACTTCTCGATAACCTCCTCGGGCCCCACTATCCACCCGATCCGCAGCCCCGAGAGGCCGTAGGCTTTCGACATGCTGCCCACGCTTACAGCGTCGTCCGAAAACCTCTGTGCCGATGGCGAGGCCACCCCGTCGGAGAGCGACAGTCCTCGGTAAACCTCGTCCGAGAGGAGCACCGCGCCGCACAGCTCAGCGATCTCGCATACCGCAGCCATGCTCCCCGCGTCTATCGGAGCACCTGTGGGGTTGTGAGGATGGTTGATAACGATCATCTTGGCGCCGCGTCCCACGAGGTCCTCGAGCTCCGATATGTCGGGCCTGAAGCCCTTCTCCTCCGTGAGGCGCCAAAGTCTCACATCCGCCCCTTGGGAACGCGGGACCTCATAAAGTTGCTGATACGCTGGGAATTCCGAGATCACCGTGTCCCCCGGCCCGAGGAGCGCCGCGAAGACGAGGAAGTTCGCCTCGATCGCCCCCGTGGTTACAAGCACGTTTTCCGGACCGCGCCCGGGGTACATCCTCGCGATCTCCTCGCGGAGCTCCGGGAGACCCCGGCTGTCCGTGTACCCGAGATCTACAGGCACGTCCCCGTGGAGCGCGTCGACCCCGCAAACTTCCGTGAGCTCTGCAAGGGTGAAGGCCTTCACGCAGCTCTCGGCGATATTGTACCTAGCAGTGAATTCGTAGCGGCCGAACCATCTCTCGATGGAGAACGGCTCGATCCTCATCCTTCGACCTCCTTCACTGGCCTCCACTGGCCCCGTTTGCCTTACTCCCCTATTTTCTCCGGAGTCGAGGCAGATCCCTGCCCGCCCCCATTCTGGTATTTCGCGACCTTGAGCCTATTGAGGGCCTTCTGTAGCGACGCCCGCGCGCGCGTCAGCACCACATGCTCCTTGCTGGTAGCGAGAATCTCCTCTGCTTGGCGCTTAGCCTCCAGGGCCCGCTGGACGTCGATCTCCCCGGGCATCTCGGCGGCCTCGGCCAGGATGATCACCTTCGTGGGCGAGACCTCCATGTATCCCTCGCTTACGGCCAGCATAAGGCGCGAATCGCCCGTTCGCGCGGTGAGCACCCCCACGGCAAGCCTCGCTATCAGGGGTATGTGCCCCGGAAGGATGCCGATATACCCCGAAACGGTTGGCGCGATGACCGATTCCACGTCGCCCGAGAACTCGAGCCTGTCGGGCGTGACCACCTCAAGGCGCAGAGTCTTGGACACGGCTCACGATGCCTCCCGGCGTGCCATAGCCTCGGCCTTCTTCACGGCTTCGTCTATGGTGCCAACCATATAGAACGCCTGTTCGGGCAAATCGTCGTGCTTCCCCTCAAGAATCTCCGCGAATCCACGCACGGTTTCCTCTACGGGCACGAACCGCCCGGGAATCCCCGTGAACTGCTCGGACACAAAGAACGGCTGTGAGAGGAACCTCTGAATCCGCCGCGCCCTGGCCACGATCCGCCGGTCCTCGGGGGACAGCTCGTCGACCCCTAAGATCGCTATCACGTCTTGGAGGTCCTTGTACCGCTGGAGAATGGCCTGGACCCCGCGTGCGGTGTTGTAGTGGCGTTCTCCGACCACCCTCGGATCGAGCAGCCTCGATGTGGACGCGAGGGGGTCCACAGCTGGGTAGATGCCCATCTCCGCGATGCTTCGTTCGAGGTTGGTGGTGGCGTCGAGATGGCTGAACGTCGTCGCGGGTGCCGGGTCCGTATAGTCGTCAGCCGGCACGTATATGGCCTGGATCGAAGTGATGGCCCCGCGCCGCGTGGACGTGATCCTCTCCTGCAAGCTGCCGAGCTCCGAGGCAAGTGTCGGCTGGTAGCCGACGGCCGACGGGATCCGGCCGAGCAGGGCGGACACCTCCGCTCCCGCCTGAACGAATCTGAATATGTTGTCTATGAACAGCAGCACGTCCTGACCCTTCTCGTCGCGGAACGCCTCTGCCATGGTCAGACCGGTGTACGCAGCCCGGAGACGCGCGCCCGGGGGCTCGTTCATCTGGCCGAAGACAAGCACCGCCTTGTTCAGCACGCCCGACCTCTTCATGGAAAGCCATAGCTCGTTGCCTTCACGCGTTCGCTCGCCTACGCCGGCGAAAACCGACACGCCCCCGTGCTCCGCCGCGACGTGCCTGATGAGCTCCATGATGAGCACGGTCTTGCCCACGCCCGCGCCTCCGAAGAGCCCGACCTTTCCACCGCGAGGATACGGCGCGAGCAGGTCAATCGCCTTGATGCCCGTCTCCAGCATCCGTAGGTTGGTGTCTTGCTCCTCGAAGGACGGCGCCCGGCGGTGTATCGGCCTGCGCGGCGCGTCCACACTAGAGAGCGGCGGCCCGCCATCGATTGGCTCGCCGAAGACGTTCAACACGCGCCCCAGCACGGCCTCCCCCGTCGGCACGGCAAGCGGCCTGCCGTCTGTCAGCGCCTCCATGCCTCGGCGGAGACCCTCGGTGGGGGACAACGCCACGCACCGAACGACCCCGGCTCCCACGTGGCTTTCAACCTCAGCGACCACGGCCCCGCGAGCCTCTGCCGGCACACTCTCGCTGGCTCGCCCACTTGCTCCATGTGCGTCCGCGTCCTCGGAGCGTGCGCCCACTCCAGCGCCTGCGCTCCGCGGCCCGCCCGGCCGCCCCGCGTTTGCCTCAGTTTTCGGAATGAACACCGCGGAGTGTATCGGTGGGAGCTCCTCCTCACCCTCGAAACTGATATCGATAACGGCACCTTTGACCCTTACTACATGACCCTTCATGTTACGCCCCCTCGCTTTCAACCCTCGTGGAGGGCACACGTCCGTCGAAAATCTGCCCCCCTGGCGCCGGGGACCCCTCAGCACCGGCGCCAAGCGCCTCGGCACCCCCGACTATGTCGGCGATCTCCCGGGTGATCTGGGCTTGGCGCGACCTGTGGAACGCGAGCGTCAGTCGCTCGATCATCTCCGAAGCGTTGTCGGAGGCAGCGCTCATGGCAGTCATCCTTGCGCCGCGCTCCCCCGCCTCGGCCTCGAGGAGGGCGCGGTATACCTCTACCTCCACGTATCTCACGACCAGGTGATCCACGACCTCCTTCGGCGACGGCTCGAAAAGACACGTGCCAGCCGGAACATGATCGGACCGGCCGCTGCCCAGCGGCACAATCGGGATCAGCCGAAAGACCCGAGGGCGCTGCTGCATCGCCGAGTAGAAGCGGGAGTAGACCAGGTATACGTGGTCGAGCTCCCCGGCGTCGAACGCCTTGAGTATACGCGCCGCTATGGTTCTTGCGAGCGCGAACGTGGGGCGCTTTGACGCAAGGCTCCTCTCCCCCAGTATAGGCACTCCCTGCTCGCGCAGGGCTCTCGCGCCCACGCGGCCCACGGCGATCACCCGCGCGTTCGCGCGGCCGCATGCTCGATCTATGAGGTCGAGCGCCGCCTTGATGATGTCGTCGTTGTATTTCCCGCACATGCCCCGGTCGGACGTGACCACCATCACGCCCACGGTGCGCGGCGGGCGCGCGGCCATGAGCGGGTGTACGTACCCGGCGAACGACGATATGTCAAGCAGGACCTCGCTGATCTTCTTGGCGAAAGGCCTCGCCGCCTCGACCCTCGCCTGGGCATCCCGCAGCTTCGCCGCAGCCACGAGCTTCATGGCTCTCGTGAGGTGCCTGATCTCGCGAATGGTTCGGATGTGACGCCTGACCTCACGCGGACTCTGCATGGCGCTCCACCATCCTTGCGAAATCCCTCTTGAACTCGTCTAGCGCCCGGGCGAGGTCCGCCCTCACCTCGTCGATGCGGCCTGTGTCTCGGATCCGGCGCATGATGGACGGGTACGCGTCCTTCACATGGACGAGGAATTCCTTCACAAACCACCTCGTCTGGTCCACGGGGATGTCGTCCAGCGTCTCACCGGTCAGCGTAAACAGCGTGACCACCTGTTCCTCGACTGTGAGCACCTCGTGGTTTGGCTGCTTCAGCACCTCCACTATCCGCTCGCCCCGGCGAAGCTGCGCCTGGGTGGCCTTGTCCAGGTCGGAGCCAAACTGGGCGAACGCTGAGAGCTCTCGGTACTGCGCGAGGTCAAGGCGCAGGTGGGACGAGAGCTCGCGCATGGCCGGCACTTGCGCGTCCCCGCCCACGCGCGACACGGAGAGCCCGACGTTCACCGCCGGCCGCACGCCCGAGAAGAACAGGTCGCTCTCGAGATAGATCTGACCGTCCGTGATCGATATGGTGTTGGTGGGGATGTACGCCGAGACATCGCCCGCTAGCGTCTCCACTATCGGTAGAGCGGTCATCGACCCGCCGCCGCGTTCTTTCGAGAGCTTGGCCGCACGTTCCAGGAGGCGGCCATGGATGTAGAAGACATCCCCTGGATAAGCCTCGCGGCCCGGCGGCCTGCGCAGCAGCAGCGCGACTTCCCGGTGAGCGGCTGCGTGCTTGGACAGGTCGTCATACACTATAAGGACGTCCCTGCCGCTGTACATGAAGTGTTCAGCCATGGCGCAGCCCGCGTATGGCGCGATGTACTGAAGCGGCGCTGGATCGCTCGCGGACGCCGCCACGACCGTGGTATATGGGAGCGCCCCGTGCTCCTCGAGCACGCTGACGGTTTGGGCTATGCTCGAGGCCTTCTGGCCTATGGCCACGTAGATGCATAGCACCCCCGTATCCTTCTGGCTGATTATGGCATCCACAGCGATCGACGTTTTTCCGGTTTGGCGGTCACCGATGATGAGCTCGCGCTGGCCGCGCCCGATCGGCACCATCGCGTCCACCGCCAGAATCCCGGTCTGCAGCGGCACGCTCACAGGCTCGCGTTCCGCCACGCCCGGTGCGGGGCTCTCGATATAGCGCCTCGCCCGCGCCAGGATCGGCCCCTTGCCGTCCAGCGGCTCGCCGAGAGGGTTCACGACCCGCCCAAGGAGCTCCTCGCCCACAGGCACGTCCGCGACCCTTCCCGTGCATCGCACGACGGACCCCTCGGTGATCCTCTCCGCGCCCGTGAAGACGATGCACCCCACGGCGTCCACGTCAAGGTCGAGGACCATACCCTCACCGCCGCCGTCGAACACTACGAGCTCTCCGGCCATCGCCGACGGAAGGCCGCTTATCCTCGCTACGCCGTCTCCCACGGAGATGACGGTGCCGACCTCTTCTACCACCGGGGCGGGCGTATGCTTCTTCACGAGCTCGATGGCTGTTCTGAGCATCTCTGACGTGAGCTTCGGGCCCTTCCAGTCGCCCTCAGGCTCGCCGCCGGGTACTCCCGGAGCCGTGCCCAGCGCCGCCAGGTGGAAGTACTCCGCGAGTTTCGCCCGAATCTCCTCCAGGCTCCGGCTCAGGCTCGCGTCCACGACGGTGTTACCGATTTGAAGCGTGATCCCGCCCAGAAGAGAGGGATCCTCCTCGAAGAAGAGGAGGATCGGCCTGCCCAGCCCCTCCGACACACGCGTCCGGATCGTCTCCCCGAGCTCGGGTGACAGTGGGCGGGCCGTTCTCACGATGACGCGCACCGGCCGCTCGGCCGGCGGCTGTGTCCTCTTTCTGATGGGTCTCATAGTTCCCGCTCCCCCGCGCCACTCAGCCAACCTTCCTCGATGAGGCGTTTCACGACTGCTTCATCGTCGGCGAGGTTGACTTTCTTTGCCGTGACTGCGCTGGCCGTGGCCACGACCAGGTCGACGATATCGTCGAGCAGGGCTTCAAACGCCACTTGCCGTTCGCGTGCAGCCTCGGCCCTGGCTTGTTCGAGAATGGCCTTCGCCTCTTTCCGCGCGGCTTCCAGTATCTCGGTCTGGGCGCGTTCCCCCTGGACGACGGCCTTCTCGATGATTTCCTGCGCCTCGCGGCTCGCCTGCGCGAGGCGGGCCTCGTACTCTTGCTTCATTTTCGCGCTCTCAGCGCGGTTTCGTGCTGCTTCCTCAAGAGACTGCTTTATCCGGTCCTGCCGGTCCATCATGAACTTCCGGATCGGCCGGTAAAGGAAGAACGTGAGGAGCGCCACTAGCAGCAGGAAGTTGAGCACGCTTGCAAAGAACGTCATGTCGATCTGGATCAACGTAGATTCCCCCCTCTGCACGCCTCCTCCGGGCGACAATGGGACTCCTGCCGCGCGGGTTCGAGGGCGGATGACCTTGTCGCGCCGCCCGCGCCCGGCAGCCTCGCCTCTTTACCTCGCGGTCACCCCAGGAATGGGTTGGCGTAGAGGAGGATGAGCGCAACAACCAGTGCTATGATAGGCGTTGCCTCGACCAAGCCGATACCTATGAGCATGGTCGAGAAGATCGATGCCTTCGCCTCGGGCTGACGGGCGATGCCGTCCACAGCCTTCCCGGCCACGTGGGCGTCGCCCAAGCCGGCCACGAGCGCTGCAACGCACACGATGATGCAGATGGCAGCAACTGAGATGAGCTTAAGAAGCATTACCTCTGTCATGGTAACCCCTCTCCCTTACGTAAGTTTGTCGTTCGTCGGAGGACGCGCGGCGCACAGGCGGTCACGAGAGACCGCCCACCTCGCACCTGTGTGGCCACACGGCCGCGCGCGCGTCGACGACGCGTCGGGGGACGCCCGTCCTCTGGGTTCGGACGCCCTTCAGTCCTCGGCCGCCACCGTGACATACGCGATGGACAGCATCACGAAGAGATACGCCTGGAGCACCCCCACGAATACGTGGAAGGCCTGGCCCACCGTGGGCACGGCGTAGGCCACCAGCTTGCCAAGGATGATCACTAGGACGTCACCAGCGAATATGTTGCCGAACAAACGTAGGGCCAGTGTGATCGCCCTGGTGCACAGCTCGATCAGATTCAGGGGCAGGAAGAGTGGGTTCGGCTTCACAAATCCCACGATGTACCCCCACACCCCTTTCACGGACGCCCCGGCATAGATCGTGAGCCCTAGCACCACCGCGGCCAGCGCCAGCGTCACGTTGATATCCGCCGTCGGGGATTTCATGCCCGGAACCAGCCCTATGAGGTTCGCCACCAGTATGAACAGGAACAGAGTCGCGATGACGGGGAAACAGCCCCGGGCTCGCGGCGGCACGTTATCCACCACGAGACCCCATAGAGCCTCCACACCGTACTCCACCATGTTCTGGAAGCCGCCTGGCACATCCTTCATCCTGCGCGTCGCGATCACGGCCACCGCCACGAGCAGGGCCATTACGATCCACGTCATGATGATGGTGTCCAGGTGACACGTGAACATCCCAATGCGCAACACGATGTGCGCACCGATTTCGCTGGAAGCGTTCGACATCTTCTCGCCTCCGATCAGCCCGCTGAGAAAGGAGCCGTCACGGCTCGCCGTTCACCCTCGCTCTGCTCTGTCGGCACGCAGGGACGCTCCCGCGTCCACGCCGGTGCGCCGCCAGGCGGCGCGGCTCCTCGCAGCAATCACGAACAGCCCGCCCAGGCGAACGACGATGTAGGCGGCCGCCATGCACAGGAACGATGTCTGACCGAGAACCATCGCCCCCAGCGCCAGCGCCCCGAACACGAGGGCCATCCGTCCGAGCGCAACCCGGCGCACAAGCGCCGATGCGCGGTTCGGGTTGAGGGCCGCGGCTTTCTTCGCCATTTGGACCATCGTCAAAAGATCAAGCGCCCCGAGAAGGGCGCCGGCGAGTGACCCTGCTGCCATGCAGAGCTATCCCCCTTCAGTGGATGTCAACGTTTTGGTCTCGGTGGTCTGTCGCGGAACTCGGACATGACGAGCTTGTAAACGCCCCAGAACCCCGCGAGGGCGCCAAGAAGGAAGCCCGTCACGGCGAACCACGGGCGTGTCCCGAGCCTTGTGTCGAGGGCGTGCCCCGCGGCAAAGCCTATGGCCATCGAACCCGCGATGTTGAAGCTGATGGTGCCGTAGAACTTGAACGCCCTCACGAGCTCCGGGTCGAACTTGCCTTCTCCCAAGTTCCCACCTCCAGACCACCGGAGCGCCGGCCTCACCCGCAGTGGGCCGGGCGCGCACGCACCGGACCTATGCGGGTTCAGTGGTTCGGTTGACGGCCGGTGGCCGAAGCCTCCGTGTCTGGCGCCCGGGGCGCCCCTACGCCGACCAGAATCCGCCTTGCTCTCGGCCGGTATCGGTCGCGTGACAGAAGCTCTCTGCTCGTCTCCACGCCGTTTACCTTGATTATGCGGTAGACACTAACGACGTAGCCCCAGGTCCCCTCATCCTCGATCACTTCCTGGCCCGCAGCGAGGGACATATCCTCGCGCCTGACCACGCCCGGGGGAATCCTCTCCTCGATCTCCGTTTCGATGATCACTTTCCGGTCGGACGGCGCATTCCCATACACCTTGACGGTGACGGAGTCCTTGCCGACTTGCGAGGCCAGCATCACATGGCTGGAACCGTCGTTCCTGAACCGGAGGTCGATGTAGTCGTAAGCCACTGTGGCGTCGCGGCCTACCGGCACGTACGCCGGTGCCACCGAATGATTCGCCCGTGCCACGATATCCAGGCCAGCGAGGAGCACGGCGTTGTAGAGGGTCGTCGAGACCTGGCATATGCCCCCGCCCACACCCGGAACGAGCTCGTCCTCGACCACGACTGGTGCCTCGAGGTAGCCCGCTTCCTTGCTGCGCGGGCCAACCACAGTGTTGAACGAGAATACCTCGCCCGGCGCCACCAGGACGCCGTTGATGGCGTCCGCAGCGGCGCGGATGTTGTGGACCCTCGCCTCGTCCGCCGGGTTGAACTTCGTGGTGTAGGCGCCTATACACCTTTTGATGTTCATCGCCTGCAGCTGTTCCGTGGTCACCTGGGGAACGACCGGCTCCACGCTCAGCCGCACAATCCTCCCTGTGCGCTGGGGAAGGACCGCCTTGATCGCCGCGCCCAGGCTGCTTACGTCGAGGCGCCTGCCGTTGGCCGAGGGCCGGAGGCTCACCGTGTCGTCCGGAGCGATGGTGAAGCCCGCGTTTTCCGCCGGCCTGTCGATCTCCGCCGCAAGCTCGAACACGACGTCTCTGAAGAGGTCCTCGTTTACCGTGATGATGAGCGGCACGTCACGGCCGTGCGCAGCTACGGCGCGCCTCTCCCGCCACCTTGCGAGCCACGGCCCAGTTCGTCCCACGGCCATGGCCTGCTCCACGGTAGCCGATACGTGTGCTTCCACGCCTATGTCGACGGGGTTGAGCTGCCACGACTGGTTCTCCCACACAAGGGTGATAGGGGCCGCAACCACCTCGGATGCGAACCGCTCCAACACGCGGCTGGCCTCCTCGGGCGTAAGGCCGCCGAGGGCAATGTCGGCCACCCGCACCCCGTCGATGATGCGGGGCGCTTGCGGGGCAGCGGCATGGGCCGCACCGCCCGCCAAAACCAGCACCGCAACGGCGATGGCCATCGCCGCCGTCATGGCAGTGCTCGCCGGCTTGCGGGCACTCTGATTTGGAGTCTGTATCGCCAAGACCCACGTAAGGAGGAAGTTCACACCATCACCCCGCGTCCGGCCCTCTTCCACGCTTGGAGGGACATCCCGGAAACGCGCCTCACTTCCTGAACCCAAGGACGTAAACCAGGATGAAGGCCGCAACAACAAGTAACCAGAGGTACCGGCCACCCATGACCCCCGTCCGGCCTTCTCCGACGAAACCGCGCACCTGAAGCCTGTGTGCCTGCTTGAAATGGCCGACTGCACGGTCGATCATTCCCATTTGTCGGTACACCACGCCAAGGTTGTGATGGGCCGTGGCGTGGTCGGGATCGATCGACAACGCCATATTATAGCACTGTATGGCCCTGTCAAGCATGTTCTTTTCTTTGTATATGTTGCCGAGGTTGCTCATGGCTGCGGCGTGCCGCGGGTTGAGCGCGAGGGCCCTTTCAAAGCTGGTCTCGGCCTCGTCGAGCCGCCCCTTGCGCGCCAGCACGACTCCCAGTTTGTTGTGGGCTTCCGCGTTCTCCGGGTCCAGGCCTACGGCCGCTTCGAGCACTGCCTGCGCCTCGTCGAGTTTGCCGAGACGCAGGAGGTCGCAGGCGTCCTTCAGCCGCTGCGCTGCATCCGCCCGTTGGGTCGTGGCGTCCGTCCCCGCGTGCGGGTGATCGTTCGACTCGGTATGAGGTTTGGCCGGCACGGGTTTCCAAGGAGCGAATCTCAAGCACACCGCCTCCATACTCCGTAGCGTCCGCACCCATCCCTCACCGCAATTATATATCAAGAGTCAACGTGGTGTCTTGCCCCGTGTCTTGCCTCGCCCGGCGCGCGACGGGCGAAGCTGTGCGGAAGCTGTGCGCCACGACGTCTAGGACATCTCACTGGGTTAGTGGCACATCGCACCAGAAAGGGCCCCGCCTGCGGTCGCCCGCGCTCCCCTGCGAGGCCGGCACGCCCCCACGACGCGCCTCGTCCGCGACCTAGCGCGCACGCTCCGCAAGTCGGCGTGCTCGGTCACGTAAGGAAAATCAACGCGAACCGGCTCCTGAGCCAAGCTCGCACTAGGCCGAGCACAAGAGGGAGGCCGAGGTAGCCGAAGACCGGATATACCCGGCTCACCAGGTCTCCGAACCCGACCTGCGCAAGCAGAGCGGAGGCGAGCACGGTCGACACGGCGAGCGCGCGCTCCACCGATCTGTTGCGTCTCCCGAGCCTCCGGCAGAACGCAAAGCATGCCGCTGCGGCTGTCGTGACCATTGCCACCCAGAGGGCTGCGAAGTACACCACACGGAGGCCCAAGCCGAAGCGCGAGGCCGCTAGGAGCATCGGCACTTCTGCGCGCCAGATGGCGGGTCCGTGAAGCTCGAGCGAGATGTGAATCGCCGCCATGAACACGAGAAGCGCAACTCCCCCGAGGGCGGCACCGCGTCGCGCGGCCCTCGGGTCGTCCAGATCCCTTCCCATGGACGCGAACGCTGCCACGACAAGGATGAGGTTGTATGAGACGTACAGGACGCTCGCTACCGGCCACGCTGGAATGAACGCATTCCCGCTTGCACCTTCGGGCCAGGGCGGGCCCGGGCACGGTGATGAGCGCGCTATCGCTCGTATCAGCGAGAGAGATGCGACCGTCACGGGAGCACCCAGCAGAACAGGGGCGATCACGGTGTTCAGAGAGAGAAGCCCTTCGACCCCTTTGACGACCGCAGCCACCGTGACCAGCGCCGTGAGGCTCATCCCCAGGCTTGAGGGGAGATACGCGTGCTCTTTGAAGAGCGCGGCGCTCCCCGCCATCATGACACAGAGCGAGCAGAACGTGAACACCGTGAGAACCGCATCCATCGCACGCGCGGCCACCGGACCGCCGAGGAGCTCCAGGAGATCCTCAGCCGAGGACGTGGCATGCCTTGAGGCAAGGTCGGCAAGCATCACCCCCAGGGTGATGAACAGAAGGCCGGAAAGTGCCACCCCGAGGTCTCCCCCCCGCGAGAACCTGGCGAAGAAGTGCAGGTGTTCCTGACCTGAAGCGAAGCCCGCGCCGACCACGGTGCCGAGGTACGTGGCGGCGAGTCTGACGTTCATGGCGGGAACGGTGCGGTTGGAGGTAGGTCTCACCTCGTCACCTCCGCGGCCGGCGTCGCCTTGTCGCCCCGGGCCCGGTGCAACGTTCCGAGCTCGCCGCGACGTTCGCTGAAACGGGCGTTGAGACGAGAGCTTGGACTGGCGCGGCCCGGGGCAGCGACCGGCCTACATCGGGATTTATATTCAGCCTGGCTGCCTGTACAGCACCATAGCCGGCGCGTTGCGGTCCGGGTCGTTCACGGCACCCGTCGGAGGCAAGACGCACCACGACGGCGGAGACCCCGGTCTCCGGGCCCTCCCCCTGCGGCCGTTGGTGCGGTGCCTTTCGGTCACGTGGGATGCCTCTGGATGGGGCGAGGGCTGAGGGCCCAGGGTGTCTGCAGAGTAGAGCGCGTCCGGGCGCCGCGCCCGTTAGGCGCAGGCGGGCGGCGCAGCCGGCGGTTAGTGAGGGTGCGCCGTCGGTTCGCTTCCCGCTAGAAGGCTGGCATGGACAGGAATACCTGTGAGTCGCGGTTCATATACTGCAAGTGACGTTCCGTCCAGGGTGTGCACGTCAGGGCCATCATTTCTTTAGGGAGGGCGCCCCTTTGGGCTTTTTCGGAGGCAACAGAGAGCCTGTATGCCGCGCTCATGTGGACGATCCCGACGCGCCAGCCGTGCTCGCGGAGTCGCTTCGATCGATCTTCTTGCGGGACGTGCCGGACCCGGCGCGTAGACCCCTTCTCTTCTTTTGCATCGGCACCGACCGGTCGACCGGCGACTCGCTCGGGCCCCTCACAGGCACGCGCCTCGTGAGCCTCGGGATCGATAGCTCCCGCGTCTGGGGCACGCTAGACAGCCCAGTTCACGCCGCGAATCTTCAGGAGTCTATTAACAGGGCACTTGCGGCGTTCGCAAACCCTTACATTGTTGCGGTGGACGCGTGTCTGGGCAGGCTTGAGAGCGTGGGGACCATCACCGCCACTAGAGGGCCTCTCAGGCCTGGCACGGGCGTCAGCAAGACTCTGCCACAGGTGGGGCATGCTCACATCACGGGGATCGTGAACGTCGGAGGGTACATGGAATACATGGTCCTGCAAAACACCAGACTCCATCTGGTGATGAGGATGGCTGAGGTTATCGGATGCGCGCTCGCGTCCGCCGCGCGCGAGCTCCTGGGGGTGTCCCCCGCTCTCGAGATGGCGCAGCGCGTCGCCGCGACCAGATGGGACTCGCCTACATGAGCCGACGAGCCGGAGAGGACGAGGCGGCGAGCGCTGCTGGCTACCTCTACCTCTACCTCTCGTCGCTCACAGAAGCTCTAGGCGCTCTTCGAGCGTTCTTAGCACTTCATCCGGCCGTCTCCCGGTTACGTCGAGCACGGGTACCTCCGTGTCGATGGCTGAGATGCCTGAGTGGTCTCGGTCCATCCCGGAGATCAGCACTGCGTCGGCGATGTCGAGGCCTTCTTCGAGGCTTACCACCTCGTAGCCCTCTTCCTCGAGCATGTCTCGATAATCGGACAGACTGTCGGAAACCGCTATGATCCCTTTCATTCCGGGTTCACCTCGGGTGACGAATGAGCGCGCGGGAGCATTCAAGTTTGATCGGCACACCTCCTCCGTCTGGGGAGGGCGGGCCGCTGCTAGCGCGCCGCTCTTTATCATCCCCCGCTCCTTCGAGGGCTATTCGGGCCGTCTCAGAGGGCCGTCGTTAGGAGAGCTGTCGTCAGCGGGGCCCGGCGGGCGGACGGGGACGCGCGCCTCGGCAAGGATGGCTTGGACCTCTTCGTCGGTCACTTGCGAGAAGTCCTGGTAGAATTGGCCCACAGCAAAGAAGTGAGATGGTGTGGACAGCGCCACGACTTCATCCGCTTCGGCCTCGAGCTTCGCAATGGAGTCGGGAGGTGCCACGGGCACAGCGGCCACGAGCATCGCCGGCCCTTCCTGTCTCACGCCCCGCAGAGCAGCGAGCATGGTGTAGCCGGTGGCTATGCCATCGTCCACCACGATCACCGTCCTGCCCTTGACGCGTGGCGCGGGCTGCCTCCCTCGGTAAAGCAGCGACCTGCGCCGGATCTCCACCCGCTCGCGCGCTGCCGCTTCGCGGATGTATGCCTCGGGGACCCCGAGGACGCGAACGAGCTCCTCGTTCAGGATGACAGCCCCGTTTCCCGAGACTGCACCTATGGCGAGCTCGGGGTCGCCGGGCGCGCCTATCTTGCGCGGGATCACCACATCGAGTTCGGCCTTGAGCGCGCGCGCGATCTCGGCTCCCACCGGGACCCCGCCTCGGGGCAACGCTAGCACAAGAACGTCGGGCTCAGCGTATCGCGCGAGCTCTCTGGCGAGGAGTTGCCCTGCGTGGGCGCGATCCTCGAAGATCATTCCGCGGCATCCCCCGATTCTGCGGTCCCCTCCGGGAGCGCGGGCGGGGACACCTTCCCTGTCAGGAGCCTGCCCTGTGGTTCGGCTGCGATCATCTCGCATGCTCCTTTGAAGATGGCCCCGTCCTCTATGGCGAGGATCGCGGTCTTCACATCGCCGTAGAGCTTTCCCGTGGGAAGGAGCTCCAGCCTTCCTTCGGCGTGGACGTCACCCTGGACCTCACCCGCTATGGTGACGTTGCGCGCGTGTATCGACGCGACCAGCCGTCCAGGCTCGCCGATGACAACGTCGCCATCAGCTTCTATCTCGCCGTCGATGGAACCGTCTACGCGTATGGTGCCAGACGCTTGCACCCTCCCGGTCACTCGGGTCTCCTTGCCGATAATGGTGTCGACCTTGCGTGGCTGGGCCGGCTCGCTGGGACGCTTGCCAAACATGGCAGTCCTGCCTCCTTTGTGAAAGGATCATCGATACCGCGTATGCTGAAGGGTCCCTGGGGCGCATCGTCCGGCCAACCCCTCCGTGTACGCCATAGGAGCGGCCCTGCGCCTCCGCAAACGTGCGGCTCTACGGACATCCCGACGGGCATCGCTGGCAGGGGAGCCGTGCCCTGAGGCCGGCGTTCGCGAATCTACGCTCTTGCACTGTGCCTTTGACAGGCCGGGAGAGGTTATATCCCCTGAAGAGAGGCTCGGAGCTGTGGCCGTGTGCTCCATCGATAGGAACCGAACGCTACATGTAGTTTCGCGGATTCGCAGGCTTGCCCGAGACGCGTACCTCATAGTGGACGTGCGGGCCGGTGCTGGTGCCAGTGCTTCCCACATACGCTATGACCTGCCCCCGCTTTACCCGCTGCCCCGCACGGACAACGTTCCGTGAGTTATGGGCGTACACGGTCTGGAACCCATACCCGTGCTCTATTATGACCATGAGGCCGTACCCTGACTGCGTCCCCGCGAACCGGACCGTGCCGTCCGCGGTCGCCCTGATGGGAGTGCCTACCGGCGCCGCGATGTCGACGCCGTCATGGGGCTGGACGTTCCTGGTGATCGGATGGCGCCGCCTCCCGAAGCTTGAAGTGATCCTTCCCCTCGCAGGCCATCCGTCAGGGGTATGGTCGAGCTTTTCTCTATATGATACCGCGGACCGGCGAAGCGACGAGAGGTCCGCGGCCATGTCATCCGCAGCGCGCGCGAGGTCCGCAAGGCGCGAGTCGGTTTCGACTGCGAGCTGGGCCAGTCCAGCCGCTGGGTCCGATTCAAGGTCGACCTCCCTGTCCTCGCCCGGCGCTGCACCGCGCTGGTAGTCTCCCCGGCTGGCCAAGGTCGTGGTGCTGGTCGCGGTGCTCGACACCTTCTTACCTTTTATTATGCTCGTGATCTCCTTACTCAGCGCGTCGAGACGCGCAAGTTCCTTTTCGAGCTCAGCCGTCCGCTTGGCGAACGTCTCAAGTTGCTTCTTGTTATCAGCGTTGATTTGCTCTAGCTCCGCGTTCTTCTTGGTCAGCTCCTCGATGTGGGCATCCTTGGCGACCTGGTCGTGGTAAAACCGCGCGACCGTCGCTGTCATGCCGAAATAGGAGAGCACGAGAAAGGCAATGACCGCTACGGCGACCGCGGAACCCATGTACACGAGAAGGAGCGGGATGCTGATGCTTCGGATGGTGCCGTCTGTCGCAGGTATGGCCATGATAGTGAGCGCGCCGCGGCGACGTCTTGCGAGCTTGCGCCTGAGCACCTTGCGCCACATCATGGTTCTCCCCTTCCAGGTGATAGTTGCGCCCGTCACTCTGCCACCGGTTGTCTTGGGAAGCACGCGGGAAGCACGCGCCCCGGTCCGAAACAAAGGCTGGTCCACTATTGAAGTATATGAAGATCTGCCGGAAATATGATGGAGCAGGTACTATTCACCAGAAAACACAGAGCGACCCAAAAGGCAGGTCTAAACTTCGACGTCACTGCCGGTTTTCCTGCCTGGAACGGGAAGAATGCGCCGGGATTTTTGCGGAGGCGTTCCGGGCCCGCGCCCGCTCCATGTGCCTCGTCGCCTCCGCCGCCCGGACCTCAGCAGCCGGCTCAGCCCCGGCCCGCCGTCCGCCCCCCCCCGCGTCACGGGCGTAGGCGGGTAGTTTGCCGCGCACGGCGCCGGGATTTCGCCGGTTGGGGCGAGGCGCGCGTTCGTCGTGGGCGGCCGCCTTCACAGCGCCTTCAGCGCGTGAGGTTGGCGCTAACGCTTGCCGCGCAGAGCTGCATCGACGGCTTTTTGCTCCTCAGCGGTTAGGGCATAGGTTGACGAGCCCCGTTCCACCGGTTTCGCGTACACGCGTGACTCGTCCCGTCCATACAGGCTGCTCAGCACGACGCCGTCCCCGGCACCGTCCAACATGGCGAGCGCGAAGCTCTGATCCCCGCCGATGTCTTGAAAGGCGTTGAATCTCACGATGCCCAGTCCCTGCAAGTGGCGTCGCGACGCATGGTGCATGTCCTCTACGAACTTCCTCAGCTCCTCGAGGTCCCCTTCGAGCTGCCTCGTGCGCCTTACGCAGTCTTCTATTATGCCGTCCAGGCTTTCCCCAGAGGAGCCCTGCACGAGCGCCCGGTATCTCCGCAACAGCCGTCCAAGCCGCCAGTCCAGGACTGCCAACGCCACGGTACCTGCCGCTAGAAGGACGACCAGGACGAGTGTCAGCGTCCCCAGGTGGGCGGAAATCAGATCCTCGACTAAAGTGAACACTCCCACACGTTCCCCTCCTCCCAACCCGGTTCTCTACATTCGACAGGAGTGAGGGCTTTCCTGCTCCAAGCTGCTATGATCCGGGAAACCTCCTTTGATGCGGCTGACCCGGCCCCGTCTCGCGCGAGGACTTGCCCCGACGGCCTCGTGCATGCGGAGCGGTCGTCCTCTCCTGGGACGCGCGACGGCGCTCCAATCGTACCCTCGCACGCATCGCCTTCCACCATGCGTCCACCACGCCGGGGGACGCTCGATGAGTATTTCCCGGGAAATACCCGCTCCCGAGAGGCACGGCACGCTGCCGTGCTGCGCTGGTCGCATGGCCCTCGTCACACAGTCGTCACGCTCACGCGGGAGGTGCCGTAGCGCGGACCGTGCTTGCGCGAGCTGCTAACGCGTCGCCTGCGATTGCCCCGCCTGCAATTGCCCGAGCAAGTTGAGTACTGGCGGACGGCGGCCCAGCCGGCGGTCAGGCGCTCTCCGCAGCAGCCGGGCACACGGCGCAAGGTTCGGCTCGCGCCGCACCGTGGCGCATGCGTCCTGCCGGTCTCGCCAGTGATGTCCTCCCGCAACCACTCAACGGGCGAGCAGGCAAGGCGTTCGCGGCGCTAGTCTCTTACTCAAGACTGGTTGAGAGGCCGCTGCATCCTCTTGTGCCGTGGCGCTCGCTCGGGGTGGACGTCGCAGGCTCCCCCGCGACAGGGACTCGGGTGCCGCCTACCGCTTATACATGGCTGGTGTTTCCATAGAGGGGCGTGAAGGGCCGCACATTCTGAGTGGATGTGCAAGAATGCTTCCGGTCATTGAGATGGGTTGGCGGTGGTTGCACGGGGCGTGTGAGAGGCCCGGCACTGGCCTGAGGGACCGGGTTGCGGCGGAGCGTGGCCCGCTCGGGGGGTGGGGGCCGTTCCCGAGTATGATACCGGTAACCCGGCAGGTGCTGGCAATGGGACGGCAGCTAACGCACCCTGCATAACGCACCCCAGCCCAGGGGCGTTCACCGTGGGCAAACGAAAATGTTCCACGTGGAACACTCTCTTTGGACTAAGGGCGTTTGCCTATACAGAAACCGAACGGCTGTTCGCCACGTCAGACCGGATGGGCCACGGCCACCCAAGTGGGATTACCCCGGCCTCCGCGATCTCGCCGCCTCCGGCCAACCTGCGACTGCACCCTGAACCCACGCCCGCACCTGCGCAAACCTCCGTTCCCGGTTCGCCTGGAACGCAGGGCTCTCCCACACTGAGCCCTGCCCACGTGGCGCGCCCGGGCCAAGAGAGACCGCCCTGCATGGCGGGCGGGCCACCTGGGACAGGCGGGCGCCCTCAACGGAGGCTCATTCGCACCCGGGCGCGTCCCGTCGCGCGCGAACGACACACCATTGCCTCTCAACGCCAGAGGGAGGTGCCGCACACCTCTCGTTTTCCCGATATCACGCCGTCTCGGCCCGTTTGAAGTCGGCAAAACCCTCGCTGTGGCCGCGCAGGTGGCCGGTTACCGCGAGGTTCAACGGTTCAACATTCTCGTGCGAAAGTGCTTCAGATCGTCGGAGGGGAGCCGGTGACAGCATGGGGCGTGTCAACATCCGGCCACTAGCCACTAAGTATGGCGCCGTGGGAGCGTCGAACCCTCCCACATTATTTCGCCTCGGCCCAGTTGAAGCCCACCAAGCCGTCGCCAAGGCTGCACAGATTGGCAACCACTGGGGAGTTCAACACTCTCCGCCATGACTTTTCGTCCCCGTTCTTGACGGCGCCAGGGTTGCCGGTGCCTGCGGGACGGGGCGGGGGGAGAATTCGGCCGCCTTAAGCTCCGAATTCGAACGAGACGCGCAGCAGGCGCGCCGTCCCCGGAGGGCAACGCCGGCAACCCCGGGAAGGACCGCCCCATCCCGAAGAGTCGTGCGGACTTTTCCCAACGTACCTAGCCTCGTACTTAGCCTCACGGGCTGGATTCTGTCTAGGCGCCCCGCTCTGCGCGCCGTCCCCGCGTCCCCGAGCGCAACGGCGCAACATCGCCCACGCGGCACAACACCCGCCATCTGGTAACTGCCGGCAACGGGGCAAAGACTAACGCACTCTCATTCACGGCCCGGCCGTCTTGCCACGATGCCCGTGACTTCGACGGTCTCGTGGGGATGTCCTTGAGATGCAAAGGGCCGGGCGCGCTCTCCACCAACATCGCGCCCGGCCTCCATCAAAGCCAAGCCTCCCCGTCGCCTTCACGCAAGCCCGGCCAGCCGACCCTGCCACGCCTGTCCGATGCGCGGCCCCGAGGCCGGGCCCGGCCGTGCTCACAACACTAGGGCGAGTATCCTCTCGAGGTCCTCGTCGCTATAGTATTCTATCTCGATCTTGCCTTTTTTCTTGCCCGGTATGATCCTCACTTGCGTCCCGAACGCCCGTCGCAACCTCTCCTCAAGGGAAGCTATCTCCGGATCCTTTGGACGCTCGTCCTTCTTTCCTTTCTCGCCGATCCTGCCGGCCGCCAGCACCCGGCGCACCAGCTCCTCCGTTTCGCGCACGGAGAGCTCCTCTCGAACCACGTGATCGCACGTCTCCACCTGCAACGCCGGGTCTTGAATAGCCAGGAGCGCCCTCGCGTGCCCCATGGAGATTGTTCCACGTGAAACAACTTCCTGCACTTCTGGCTGAAGATTGAGAAGCCGCAGCGTGTTAGCGATGGACGGCCTGCTCCGCCCGAGGACTCCCGCGAGCTCCTCTTGACTCATCCCAAAGTCCTCAACCAACCGCCGGTATGACTCGGCCTCCTCCATCGGATTGAGGTCTTCCCGCTGCAGGTTCTCGATCAGCGCGACCTGGATCATCTCCGAGTCGTCCAGCTCGGTCACCACCGCGGGAACTTCCGCGAGCCCGGCCATCCGAGCCGCCAAAAGGCGCCGCTGTCCCACCACGAGCTGGTATCCATCATCCACCTTCCGCACCACCACAGGTTGCACGATGCCGTGGGCCTTGATGGAGTCCGCGAGCTCAGCAAGCTTCGCATCGTCGAAGCGCTTCCTCGGCTGATACGGGTTGGGCTGGATTTGATCTATCGGCAGCTCCCTAACTCGCTCAGAGTCTTCGGGCTGCATATCTGGAATGAGCGCGCTCAGCCCCTTACCCAGCCCCTTCCTAGGCACTGGCCATCACTTCCTTCGCCAGTTGTCTGTATGCCTCGGCGCCCTTGGACCTATCATCGTACAGGATGATCGGCTTCCCATAGCTTGGGGCTTCGCTGAGGCGGATGTTCCTCGGAATCACTGTCGCGTACACCTTCTCCTTGAAGAAGCCTCTGACCTCGTCTATCACTTGCTGAGACAGGTTCGTGCGGGGGTCGTACATGGTGAGGACCACGCCCTCCAGCTTCAACGCCGGGTTCAAGTGCTTCTGGACAAGCTGGATGGTATTCAGCAATTGGCTCAGGCCCTCAAGCGCGTAGTACTCGCACTGGATCGGCACGATGACCGAGTCCGCCGCGGTGAGCGCGTTCAACGTCAGAAGGCCTAGCGACGGCGGGCAATCGATTATCACGTATCTATACCTGTCGCGCACGCGTTCGAGCGCTCTCCGCAGCCTTACCTCGCGTGACATGGTGGACACGAGCTCGATCTCCGCTCCGGCCAACTGTATGCTTGCAGGCACCACTTTCAGGTCGGGGATGGCAGTTCCGAGGGTGAGGCTTTCCAGCGGCTCGTCATTGATGATAGCGTCGTACACGCAGCGCTTGGTCGACCCCTTGTCGACGCCGACCCCGCTGCTCGCGTTGCCCTGCGGATCCACGTCCACGAGCAGGACCGGCAGTCCCTGCGCCGCGATGCACGCGCTGAGATTCACAGCCGTCGTGCTCTTCCCAACTCCGCCCTTCTGGTTCACCACAGCCATCACTTTGCCCATCGTCACACGCCCCTGCAGATGTTGTGCCGGGAACCCTAACCTTCGGCTCTCTCCGCCGCACCTGCCCCGCAGCCCGCCCGGCCCGCCGCGGCCGCGTCGCAGCCACCCACGACCGCGCCCCGATCGCGCCTGCGCCCTTGCGCGTTCCGGCGCTTTCCTGCGCTTTCACCCTTCGGCAGCCTTCGGCCCTTGAGACTCGCCACTCTCATCGCGACCCGACTTCGCGATTCTGATCCTGAGCTCGAGGACGTCACCCTCGTCCTTCTCCTCGAAGCCCACGCTCACGCCCGTTGCCTTTAGCTGCCGGACCACATCCCTCACAGAGTTCAGAAACACCCGTATATCCTTGAACGCGCGCACGGCTCCGGCTTCCTGTCCCCGCACCTTTCGTCTCACTCGTTTGCGCCGGATCTCCTTCAGCCTCTCGTCGATGAGCGCCTCAGTTTGCCCCACCGTCAGGCCCTGGGCGTGAATCCTTCGCAACACCATCACTTGCTCCTGCTCTGATGGAAGCCTGAGAAGAGCCCTTGCATGCCGCTCGGATATGATCTCACTTGCCAGCGCATCGAGCACGGGCTTCGGTAGTTTCAACAACCTCAGCTTGTTCGCGATCGTCGACTGGCTTTTGCCTACGCGCTTCGCCAACTCCTGCTGCGTCAGCCCGAACTCACCCAGCAGTTTCTGATAGCCAGTAGCCTCCTCCAGCACGTTCAGGTCCTTGCGCTGAAGGTTCTCGACGAGCGAGACCTCGGCGCTCTCGCCAGGCGACATATCCCGGACAATGGCCGGCACGGTCTGCAGCCCCGCCAGCCGACAGGCTCGCAGCCGCCTCTCCCCCGCGATGACCTCGTACTTCTCGCCTAGCTGCCGCACTATCACGGGCTGGATCAAGCCGTGCTCCCTTATGGAGTCGGCTAGCTCTCTGAGGCTTTCCTCGTCGAAGGCTTCCCGCGGCTGATAGGGATTTGGCCCAATGAGGTCCAACGGGATCTCCCTCACGGTTTCCTTTGCCCCTGTCTCGCCTTTCCTGCGCAACCCTATGAGGCGCGCAAGCTCATCCTTCATTGCCGAGCCGCCTCTCCCCCAGAACCGGTAACATAGTATTTCGTCGCCGGGAACCTAGATCCTCCCCACAGGTCCCTCAAGAACACCCACCCGAACCGCGCCCGCTCCCCGCCAGCCTCGCAGCTCTCCGCCTCACGACAGCGCCGGCCCACCCCACCGGCCCCACCGGCCCGCCCGCACCCACGCACCCACCCACGCACGCATACACGCATGCACGGGCGGCGCCGTTCATCACCGCGCGCCGCCCCCGCCCCGCCTCCCGGCAGCTTCAACCCCGTGTCAGCTCCGGCTCTCTGGCTCTCTTAATGGGTCTCTTTTCAGGGATCCCGGGACGTCTCGGATAACGGGCAGGGGTCGTGGATTCCTTTCTTACTACCACGATGCTCCGTCCGCCGTATCCAAAGGGCAGGCACACCGGTACTACGCGGTCCACCACGCCTCCCATCGTCTCCACGGCCTCAGCCGACGCCTCCATCTCTTCACGCGCGTCCGGCCCCTTCTGGGCGACAAACATGCCCCCCACTCTGACGAAGGGTAAGCACAGCTCCGCCAGGACCGCCATTTCGCCAACAGCCCGTGCGGTCACCACGTCGTACGATTCCCGGTGTACCGACGTTCGTCCCAGCCGCTCCGCACGGTCCCACAATACCTCGACATCGCTGAGCCCCAACATGTCCACGAGATCTCTCAGGAAATCCGCCCTCTTCCGCGACGCCTCCACCAGCGCAAGCCTGATCCCGCCACGGGCCACTTTCAGGACCACACCGGGGAAACCCGCGCCGCTCCCTACGTCCACTACCTTGCACCCTTCCGGCAGATCAACGGCGAGGAGGCACGTTAAGGAATCCAGGAAATGCTTCACCGCCGCCTCCTCCTCGCCCTCAATCGAAGTGAGGTTCACCCGCCGGTTGCAGTCCACGAGCACACGGTAATGGCGCTCGAAAACACCGATCGCCCGGGAGTCGAGCCGTATTCCGAGCTCACTCGCACCTCGCTCCAAGACGTCCCTGAAACCCGCAGCCGCCACCCCCAGTCTGGACCGTCACGCGCCACGCAAGCCGCCGATGGTTGCTCGACGCCGCCCGGATTCGACGTAAACCAGGAGCGCCATGATGTCAGCGGGAGATACCCCAGATATGCGCGCCGCCTGTCCTATCGACCGCGGGCGGATCTCCGAGAGCTTTTCCACGGCCTCGCGAGAAAGCCCAGCTATCATCCGGTAGTCAGTGTCGGGCGGCAGGAGCCGCGCTTCGAGGCGCCTCGCCCGCTCAATCTGCGCCTTCTGTTTCCTTATATAGCCGGCGTACTTCAGCTCTATCTCCACCACCTGCACGACGTTCTGCGGCAGCGCGGGCCTCCCCTCGTCCACTGCCGCCAGTCTGTCGTAACTCACCTCGGGTCTCGCCAAGAGATCCGCGAGCGACGTCTCCGACTGAAGGGGCGCGGTGCCGATGGCCGCCAGCAGGCGCGCGGTCCTCGCATCCCCCGGCACGACCGTCCGGCCGAGCCGCTTCATCTCGTCCTCGATCATCCGCCGTCTTGCGAGAAACCTCTCGTACCGCTCCTCCGGAACCAGCCCGACCTGGTGGCCCTTTTCCGTAAGCCTCAAGTCTGCATTGTCTTGTCTCAGAGTGAGGCGATACTCCGCCCGCGAGGTCATCATCCTGTACGGCTCGCAGGTCCCTTTCGTCACCAAGTCATCGATGAGGACGCCGATGTACGCCTCCGAACGCTCCAGCACCAGCGGCTCCTTGCCACGGATCTTCAGGACCGCGTTGATGCCCGCCATGAGCCCCTGGCTTGCGGCCTCTTCATAGCCGGACGTCCCGTTGATCTGCCCTGCAGCAAACAGCCCAGAGATCTTCTTTGTCTCCAGCGAGGGCAGGAGCTCCGTGGGGACCAGGCAATCGTACTCTATGGCGTAACCGGGACGGAGTATCTCGGCCTCCTCCAACCCAGGGACGCTGTGGACCATCTCCTCCTGCACGTCCGCCGGGAGGCTCGTGGACAGCCCTCCCAGGTACATGACATCGCCGTCCCGCGTCTCGGGCTCCAAGAACACCTGGTGACGTTCCCTGGCAGGAAACTGCACCACCTTGGTCTCGATGGACGGGCAGTAGCGCGGTCCGCGTCCGGTGATGGCCCCAGTATAGAGAGGAGCTCTGCCGAGATTAGCCCGGATTATCTCGTGGGTCCGAGGGGTTGTGTACGTCAGCCAGCAGAGTTCCTGATCGGGACGGGTGCCTTCCGTATCGAACGAGAAGCCGAACGGGAGCACCTCCCCGTGCTGCTCCTGCATCTTTGCCACGTCCACGCTGTCCCTCCTGACCCTTGGAGACGTACCAGTCTTGAACCTCGCAAGCCGCAGGCCCAGCGCGGCCAACGCGCGTCCGAGCTCTTGCGCGCTAGGCTGCCCCTGAGGCCCCGAGGACCAAGAACGCTCACCCACATGGACCGTTCCCCCGAGATATGTGCCGGTCGCGATGATCACAGCCGCCGCTCGTAGGAGACCGCGCTCGCGCGTCACAACACCCGACACGGCGCCGTCCGCGCCCACCTCGATCCCCACGACATGTGCGACCTCCACCGCTAGGTTCGGCTCCCGCCGCAGCACTTCGCGCATCCTCTCGGCGTACGCGGTCTTGTCCGCCTGGGCTCGTAGGGAGCGTACAGCCGGCCCCTTGCCTGTGTTGAGCAACCTCATTTGAAGATAGGTCGCGTCTATGTTCCGGCCCATCTCTCCCCCAAGCGCGTCTATCTCCCGCACGAGCTGAGCCTTGCCGGGTCCGCCGATGGACGGGTTGCACGGCATTGCGGCCACCGCGTCCCAGCCGAGGGTCAGCAGAAGCACGCCCGCGCCCATGCGCGCGCACGCGAGCGCGGCCTCGCATCCGGCGTGGCCTCCGCCAACCACGATGACGTCCGCCTCACGTTCTTTCACCTCTGCCAACACCCCCTTTCGCCAGCTCACTTGCCCACACAGAACTCGGAGAAGATCTTGTCCAACACATCATCCGAAGCCGACCGCCCCGTGACTTGATCGAGCCAGAACAGAGCCTCCCGCACGTCTATCGCCGCGAGATCAACGGGTGCGCCTTGGTCCACAGCGGATGCCGCGTCCTCCAGCGCCGCCGCCGCGCGCTCCAGGGCCTCCTGCTGCCGCGCCGTCGCCATCACCGTCCCCTCGCTCACGCCAGCGACTGCGCCCACGGCGAGTCTCGCAACAGCCTCCTCGATGTCCGCTATGCCCGTGCCGCACTTCGCGCTCACACGCACTATCGGCATGCCGCGTGCAAGCTGGGCGATATCGCTTTCCGACACCTTGCACTCGAGATCGCTCTTGTTAAGCGCCACCACGCAGCCCTTTTCGCCTCTCTCACCAGCCAGGCCCAAGGCTCGGACGTCGTCCTCCTGCAACGGCTCGCTCCCGTCGATCACGATGATGACGAGGTCGGCATCGGTGAGATGCTCCAGCGCCCGGTCGACCCCCATGCGCTCCACCGGGTCGTCCGTATGCCGCAGGCCCGCGGTGTCCACGAGCCTCACGGGCACGCCGCGCATGCTCGTCCAATCCTCCACAGCGTCGCGCGTCGTGCCCGGCACATCCGTCACGATCGCCCTCGCCCTTCCGAGGAGAGCGTTGAGGAGGCTGGACTTCCCAACGTTGGGCCGCCCGACGATGGCCACGCTCACACCTTCTCTGTACACGCGCCCACGCCGTGTCCTCGCCGCAAGGCCCCGCAGCCTCGCGACGCCCTCGCGCGCCGCGCTCGCCACCGCGGCCCGTCCCAACTCCTCAACATCGTCCTCTGGGAAATCCACAACCGCCTCGAGATGGGCCAACAGCGCCACCACGTCTTCCCGGATAGACGCCACCGATGAGGACAGCTCCCCTCTTAGGTTTGCCAGCGCCAGCCTCCGTGCGGAATCCGTGCGCGCGCGTATGATCTCGATGACCGCCTCTGCCTGCGCCAGGTCGATCCTTCCCGAAAGGAACGCGCGCCTCGTGAACTCGCCGGGCTGCGCCAGACGCGCGCCGCATTTCAGCACCACATCCAGTACACGGGAGAGAGGCCCCACCCCGCCGTGACAACTGAACTCCACCACGTCCTCCCGGGTGAAGCTGTGGGGAGCCGGCATCGCGCTTGCGAGCGCCTCGTCTATCACCTCGCCCGTGTTCGGGTCCACGACCACGCCGTACCTCAGCCCCCATGGCCTCAGGCTGCGACGCCGCTTTCCCGACGGGTCCCGGAACACCTTGGAGGCGATCTCGAAAGCGTGCGGCCCGCTCACCCGCACGATCCCGATCCCGCCCTCTCCTAGAGCCGTGGATATGGCCGCTATCGTATCCTCGCTCGAAGCAACCCAGCGTCCTTCCATAGTGCTCTCTTCCCTGCACGCTCCCTGCGCATGTGTCCCGCGTCGCCGCACGGCCACGTCGTTGCCGCCCGCCCACCCGGACTTCTAGGCCAGGGCGCCAATTTAAAATGCGTGCCTGCACGACACGCATTCACGCCAAAACGCTCGGTCAACCACCCATTCGCCTTCCGCGAACTTCCACGAAGCGGGCCCCCGGCCCGCGCCCGCACCAGGGCGCCTCCTGTGACTCACGTGGTCTCCCCATCCTCCGTTCCCCCGTTCTTCGCAGGCGCTATGACCACCCGCCTGTAGGGTTCCTCTCCCTCGCTGAACGACGTGACCCCGTCGCAACCCTGAACAGCGAGGTGGATTATGCGCCGCTCCATGGGGTTCATGGGCTCCAAAGTCGCACTGCGCCCCTCCCTGCGCACGCGCTCTGCCACCGCCTGGGCCAGTCGCTCCAAGGATTTCGCTCTCTTCGCCCGGTAGCCTTCGGCATCCACTATTATACGGAGCCTCTCCTCGTCCGCTGCGCCACGCCGCCCCGTCGCCCGCGCGTAACGACCCGCGACCAGGTTGACCAGGTACTGCACGGCGTCAAGGGTGGCACCACGTCTCCCGATGAGCCCGCCCAGGCCCTTCCCCTCCACGTCGAGCCTGAGCACTCCGTCGGCCTCCCGGGCGTTTACTGACACGTCGGTGAACCCCATATGCATCAGCAGTTCCTTCAGGAATTCAACGGCCTTTCCCGAGACCTCGATCGTGCCAGCCGCGCCCGCCTCGGCCGTCTCCTTGGCGGTCACCTTCACTCGTGCCGGCCTCTGGCCTACCAGCCCAAGGATGCCCCTCGCCGGCTCCTCGAGCACCTCGACCTCCACCTCGTCGCGCATCAGGCCTAGCGCTTTGAGGGCCTCCTGGACTGCCTCGTCAACCGTCCGGCCGGTCTTTTCAACGCTTTGTGCCATGCCCGGATTCCCCCTCCGCTTCCTGAGGCTGCGATGAAACAGCCTTTGGGACGCTGCCTTTCCTCGGCCGCGTCACCGTCTCGACAACGAGCCCCGTCCGCGCAACCTGCTTTCCCATCCACCATTGTTGCACTGCGGCGAGAAGCGTCGTGACCACCCAGTAGAGAGTCACGCCCGCAGGGAAACTCAAACTGATCCAGATGATGAACGCCGGCATTATCAGGTTCATCATCTTCTGGCTCGGATCCGTGCTTATCATCACCGACTGAAGGTACGTGGCCACACCGGCCAGCACCGCGAGCGCCACGTCGGGCTTTCCAAGGTTCGGCATCCACAGGAACCGCTGTTCGAATGGGTAGCTCCTAAGTGCGGTGAAGAGGGCCCAAATGATGGGTAGCTGGATTAGCGTGGGCCAACAGCCTCCGAGAGGGTTGATTCTGTGCTCACGGTACAGCTCCATCAGCCTCTTCTGCATTTCCTCGGGTTGCTCTTTGTACTTGTCCTGTATCTCCTTCACCTTGGGTTGAAGGAGCTTCATCTCCTCCATGGCTTTGGTCTGCTTTACCGTAAGCGGGTACGTGACGAGCCTCAAGAGGACGGTCAAGGCGATGATAGCCAGTCCGTCGCTGCCCGTCACATCCCGGAGGAAATGAACTATGGAGTTGATAATGCCTGTGAGAGTCAATACACGCACCCTCCCGTCGCTTCTCCATCCCCGTTTCGCCTACGGGACCGGGTCGTACCCTCCGGGATGGAACGGATGGCACTTCACGATCCGCCTCGCGGCTAGATAGCCGCCCTTGAGCACCCCATACTTTTCTATTGCCTGATACGCGTACGCCGAGCAGCTAGGGTAGAACCTGCACGTGGGCCTCGTCTTCAGCCTCGTCAGCCATTTTCTGTAAACCCAGATACATAGGAGAGCAAGACCCTTGGCTGTTCTGGACACAGCAAGTCTGCCGCGCGCCCACGCGTTATGCCAAGCCGCTCCCCTTTTCGTCGTGATGCCCACCTTTTTCACTTTTCGTCGTCGTCCTTTCGTAAGGCACCGCACGTCGAAAGAAGCCCGAGAAGCTCCTCTTTCACTTCCTGAAAAGAGGCGGTCTTCGCTTTCGACCTGGGTAGCAATACAATGTCCAGGCCATCCCGAAGTGCCGCCTCGCTCGTCCGATACGCTTCCTTAACGATCCTCTTCAGGCGGTTTCTCTCAACCGCTCCGCCGAGACGCTTGCTCACAGCAACCCCGACGCGGTTGAACGGCAGGCCGTTTTCCAAGTAGTATACCACAACCCGCCTGCCTGGAAGGGACTTTCCTTCCTCGAAAACCCTCGTGAAATCACTGCTCTTGCGCAGCCGCTCGCTTCTCGGCATCCACCGCACCCCATAGGCCCCACGGCGCGCCCATTTCACGCCGACATCACGCGGTCAGCCGCTTTCTACCCTTGGCGCGCCTCCTTTTCAGCACGAGGCGGCCGCCACGCGTCGACATCCTTTTCATGAAACCGTGCACTTTGCTCCGGTGCCTTACATTAGGTTGATAAGTTCGCTTCATGATAACCGCGCGCCTCCTGTATCTCGTCCGTTCCGTGGCGCGTGTACGCCAGCCAAATTATAGCCAACGCTTTCCTGCATGTCAAGTGCGGCAACCGCTTCGCAACACCCACGCCCATCCCACACCAGCACCCAAGCTGGGCACCCAAGCTGGGGAGCGCCGCCCCGAGCCCGCCGTGACAGACCACCCCGCGACCTACGCACCGCGGCGGCACAACCTCCGGCCCCTCATTCCACGCCTCCTCGCGGCCCGCTCACCACCTCCCGCCTCACTTCGACTCCCGCGTCGTCCTCCTTCCGGCGTCCCCGCAACCCGTCCCTTTCATCCCAATACTCTCTCGCACTCCCCCGTGCTTTTCCGGGCCCTCCCCCTCGCGTTTCCCCTCGTCCCATCGTCCCTTGATACCCTGGAAAAGCTCTGCTAATATGATTTCGGAGGCTTTTCCAGGCTTTCCATGTCGCCTGGTCAGAAGTATAGAGTTCCCAGTTTCCCACAGACTAATTCACAGCCTGTGGATAACTCTGTGGGTAACCTGTTGATGTTTCTGATCACGGCGCCACAAGCCTTTCAACGCTTTCCGGAATCGCCTGTGGATATCACCGACGGCCAGCTAGACGGCCTTTCGATATTGGAAACCCCTCTCTGGCCTCAGCATGTGTTATCCACAGTTTTTGTGGATAACTTGTGGACAACCTATGGATTTCCTGTGCACGTTCCTTTCCCCCAGGGTTTTTCACAGCTGTGGAAAACTCTGTGGAAAACTCCGGCTGAAAGGCGGGCCGCAGACAGTATGCCAGGCGTCTTTTCATGGCTTTTCCGCAAGGGCTCAGAGAGCCACTCCCTCCAGCCTAGCTCGCAGGGCGATCATCTCACCCAGCGGAAGAGGCAGTCGGAGCGAGAGGTGCGCATAGCCGTGTACGACTCGCTGAGCACGGTCCCCAGGATCGTGGACGTACGCGGAAAGGACTTCTCAGAGCTCCTGAACGAGCTGGCCTCGAAGACGTACTCGTTCGCTCACGAAAAGGGGGGCCAGCTCCCGTACGTCGCCATCAAGGAGGTCGTCGAAAACCTCCTTCACGCCGACTTCCAGGACGCGGTGATAAGCATCCTGCCGGACGGAAACACTATCAGGGTGTCAGACCAGGGTCCTGGAATACTTGAAAAGGAGAAGGCATTCCTTCCTGGTTTCACCACGGCGACCACCGAAATGCGCAAGATAATCCGAGGTGTGGGCTCCGGCCTTCCCATCGTGCGGGACTCCATGCGCGCGATCGGGGGCTTTGTCTCGATCGAGGACAACCTGAAGCGCGGGTGCGTCGTGACCCTTTCGTCGTTTTCTAGGCCGCCCGAGTCCGTGTCCGGCGCTCCGGAAAGGCCTTCCACCGTGGAAAAGGTCGCTGAACCCGGCTTGCGCGAGGCCCGCCCGGAGCCTTCCGCGGCGCCACGCAAGGGCGTCGTTGACGAGGGAGCGGCCGTTTCAGATGCCCGGGATGAAAAGGGTCTTTTCGAAAGGCTCGATGCCACCCTTTCAGACCGGCAGAGAAAGGTTTTCCGGGTGCTCGCTGAAAAGGGCGAGGCGGGGCCCTCCACCATTGTGAAAGAGCTTGACATAAGCCTTAGCACGGCCTACCGCGATCTCGTTTCCCTTGAGGAGCACGGGCTTGTCGAGCCCGCCGACGGAAGCGGAAAGCGCCGCCTTACGGCGCGAGGCATGACGTACCTCGCTCGCCTTGCGAGGTAAATGGTGGGGGATAGCGGGACATCTGGTGGGCCTTCTTGTGGGAGGTAAGCAGTTATGGCTGAAAGCGCGAATGCACTCTGGGCGAAGGTCCTCGAGGTAATGCAGGGTCAGGTACCGAAGCCCAGTTTCGAGACGTGGCTTCGCGGTACCGAGGGGATCGGTATGAACGGGAACACGCTCGTAGTGCGGACTCTGCACGACATAGGCAGGAAGTTCTTGACCGATAACTACCGCGAGCCCATCCGTCGCACGCTGAAAGCGCTCACGAACGAGGACCTCGACGTGTCCTTCGTATGCTCCGTGCCCTCCGAACGAGCGGACGAGTTTGCCGGAGATGACGCGGGCCATGCGGGGTCGCTGATGAACGATGAGCTTTACACGACTCGCCTGAACCCGAAGTACACATTCGAGACGTTCGTGGTCGGGAACAGCAACCGCTTCGCGCACGCTGCCTGCCTCGCTGTCGCCGAGGCTCCTGGCCGGGCGTATAACCCTCTGTTTATCTACGGAGGCGTCGGCCTAGGCAAGACCCACCTCATGCAGGCAATCGGCCATTTCGTGCTCCAGCACAGCCCGTCCACACGGGTGGTGTATGCGCCTTGCGAGAAGTTCACGAACGACCTCATCAACGCGATTCGGGATGACAAAACCGTGGAGTTCCGGGAGAGATATCGGAACGTCGACGTCCTTCTCATCGACGACGTCCAGTTTCTGGCCCAAAAGGAGCGAACGCAGGAGGAGTTCTTCCATACTTTCAACACTCTACACGAGGCAGGCAAGCAGATCGTGATCTCTAGCGACCGTCCTCCAAAAGAGATCCCCACGCTTGAGGATAGGCTCAGGTCGAGGTTCGAGTGGGGGCTCATCTCCGACATCCAAGCACCAGACCTCGAGACCCGTATAGCGATTCTCAAGAAGAAGGCTCAGCTCGAGCAGCTCGACATGCCGCTCGAAGTCCTTGCGTACATCGCGAACCAGATCCGGTCGAACATCCGGGAGCTGGAGGGCGCCCTCACCCGCGTGGCAGCGCATTGTTCCATACATAACAAGCCCGTCACCGTCGCCACGGCGGCGGAGTGCCTCAAGGACATGATCCCGTCTCAAAAGCCGAAGCAGGTCTCGATTTACCACATCCAGCAGGCTGTTGCCGAGTTCTACCAGATCCCTCCGGACGAGATGAAAGCGAAGAAGAGAACCAGGACCATCTCCTACCCGCGGCAGGTCGCGATGTACCTCTGCCGGGAGCTCACCGAGGAGTCCCTTCCGACGATCGGCGTCGCCTTCGGCGGCAGAGACCACACCACAGTCCTCCACGCCTGCTCGAAGATACGGGCGGACATGGAGGAGGACGAGGCCCTCGCCGGCGCGATCCGGACCATCATCGCCCGCTTGAAGGAGATGACCTGACGTTGACCTTGACGTTGACGCCCATTAATGCCGCCGCCGCACATGGCCGAGCCGCCTGTGAGCATCCTGTGGACAAGCGGTTGATAGCCTGTGGAGCCACTGTGGGTAAGGTGTCGAATCAGGACGACCTGTTTATAATGTGGACAGATCGTGCCGAAAATCCACAGGTTTGTCCACACCTAGACGCCGCGCCGCGCAACGGATCGCGGGGCTTATCCACAAATCCACAGGCCCTACTACTGGTACTAGAAAACTGTACACGTACTAAGAATGAGATCCGGAGTACGGTCCTGTGGAAAACCGCCTCACGTGATCGGCCTCTCATACCCAACCACAGCGACACGGGAATGCTGGGTTCTGCCGCATCCTGTGAGGTCAGCCCGGGGGAAAAAGCCAACAAAGCCGTCGCGGGGTTGCGGAGACTCGACGACCGCCGCGAATGAGAGGGGGACCTGACAAGCGTGGATAACCTTGATCAGATGGAGCAGTCAACTATCGAGACAGCAGGTTCAGAAGAGGGGAGACCGGTCGGATACCCGATTCGCCTTTCGTGTGACCGGGACGATTTGGCCTCGGCAGTGGCCACGGTGCAGCGCGCCGTGTCCGCCCGGACTACCCTGCCCATACTCTCGGGCGTGCTGATGGAGACCACGTCCGAAGGCCTTCGTCTCGTGGGGACCGACCTTGAGCTTTCCGTGGAGACGTACATGCCTGTGAGCGTCACGTCCGCGGCTGCGATGGTGCTCCCGGCCCGCTACTTGGGAGAGATAGTGAAGCGCCTTCCCGCTAGTGAGGTTACGATCGATTTCGATCCAGGCAACCGGGTTGCAACGATCTCCAGCGGCAAAGCGGTGTACAGCATCAACTCCATGGACCCCGCCGAGTTTCCCCTGTTTCCTCAGGTCGAGGGGGACGTATGCTGGAGCGTTCCGGGAAGGGATCTCGCCGAGTTCGTGAGGCAGACGTCGTTCGCAGCGGCCGTGGACGAGAATCGTCCCTTCCTGACCGGTGTGCTCGTGTCGATCGGGGCCGGCGAGGCGAGGCTCGTTGCGACTGACACATTCAGGCTTGCCCTCCGTAAAGTGGGGTTGGACGGCGGACAGACCGGCACCGCCGCGGGTTACCCCGAACGCGGCGCGGTCCAGATGATCGTCCCTGCCAGGGCCTTCGGCGAGGTCGGCAGGATCGTCCAGGGCGAGGCCGCACAGGTGGAGGTGCACGCCTCCGCCAACCAGGTGGCCTTCAGGTGCCGCACGACGACCATCGTTAGCCGGCTCATCGACGGGCAATTCCCCAACTACGAGCGGGTGATTCCAAAGGTGTGGAAGAGTCGTCTGCTCTTGAAGAGGGCAAGTCTCCTGGAGGCTGTCGAACGCGTCGCGGTGCTCGGGAAGGACGAATTCGGCACTGTCAAGCTAGGGTATGGGGGAGAGACCCTCACGATCACCGCCAACGCGCCCGAGGTAGGCACGGCTTTCGAGGAGATAGCGGTCTCGAGGAGCGAGGGAGAGGCAGGCGAGACGACTCTCCGCGCGCGGTACCTTCTGGACGTGCTGCGAGCCGTGGGCGATGACGAGCTTGTCCTCGAGGTCACGGGGCCCGTGAGCCCGGTGGTCGTAAAGCAACCGCGACCTGAAGGGGCCGGCAGTGAGTACCTGTACCTCATAATGCCGGTGACGGTGAACGCATGACAGTCGCGAAAGAGCCGACGAGAGTCCACATCTCTGGTGACACGATCAGGCTCGACCAGTTTCTGAAGTGGGCCGGCGTAGCCCAGACCGGGGGCCAAGCGAAAGCCGTGGTCCTGGACGGCTGGGTTTGCGTGAACGGCGAGCAGGAGCTGCGCCGCGGAAGAAAGCTCCACCCCGGCGACATCGTTGCTGTGACCGTCACAGGAAATGACGGGACGGTTGATGGCCAGGGAAGGCGTCCGGTGAAAACCTTCGAGGTTGTGGGCGCGCGAGAGGGCGTTGTGGGCGCGGGAGAGGGCAGCGATGGTCCTTGAGAGGCTGAAGCTCAGGCATTTCCGGAATTACGTCACGGCAGACCTGGAGCTATTTCCCGGGAAAAACGTGCTATCGGGCAACAACGGGCAGGGCAAGACCAACGTCCTGGAGGCCGTGTATCTCTGCGGCACCGGGTCGTCCTACCGGACGGTGCGTGACGCTGACCTCATCACGTGGGGCGAGAGCGCCTTCTACGCGGCATGTCGCTTCATCCGTAGAAAGGAGCCTCTCGTCGTGGAGGTAGGTTGCACGCGTGAAGCCGGTAAGACCGTGAAGATAAACGGCGTTCCGCAGGACTCGGCCTTTGAGAACATCTGCGCGGCGAACATCGTAGTGTTCGGCCCGGACGACCTTCGGATGATCAAAGGCGGCCCGATGGAACGGCGCCGCTTCCTCGACACGGAGATAGGTGCGGTGAGCGAGTCGTATCGCAGAGACCTCTCGGCGTACCGTAGGATCCTGGCACAGAGAAACGCCTATCTCAAGGAGAGGCGCTACGACTCCCCGCCAGCCGGCAAGCCTGACCCCGCCCTGGACGTGTGGGACGAGCAGCTCGCTGCCGCGGGCACCCGTGTCATGCTGAAGAGAGCCGAGGCGATAAGAAAGCTCTCGGTGCTCGCCAAGGTCGCGCATCGGCACATATCCCCGGACGGCACCCTTGAAATGGTCTATCGGCCCTCCGTCTTCGTGAACGTGGGAGCTGCTGCAAAAACGCGGGGCGAGGAAGGAGACACGGCGCGCAGGTGGGAGGAGGCTTTCCACCGCGAGCTCGAGAAGGCCCGTCCCGAGGAACTGGCGAGAGGTGTCACGCTCGTGGGCCCTCACCGGGACGAGGTGGCTTTCGTCGTCGACGGCGTGGACATGAGGGTCTTCGGCTCTCAGGGTCAGCAGCGCTCGGTCCTGCTTGCGGTGAGGCTGGGCGAGCTCGAATTCGTGAAGAGCGAGGTCGGGGAGGATGCCATCCTGCTGCTGGATGATGTTTCCAGCGAGCTGGACCCGGGAAAGAGACAACGACTCTGGGAGTATCTCAATGACCGCGTGCAGACTATCGTCACAACCACCGACGAGAAGCTGCTGGGTGACATGGGTGGGCCGCTCAAGCGATTCCGGGTGGAGGCAGGGCGAGTGGAAGAGGTGAGCTGAGGTGGTGCGGCTGCAGCAGGCGCTTGATGGAGGCCTGAAACGCCTCGGCATTATGAGACAGGTGAGGCGAGCGCGGGCCGTCGACGTCTGGACAGAGGTCGTGGGGCCTGCTGCCGCTCAAGCGTCGAGAGCTTTGAGTTGCCGGGACGGTGTTCTTTTCGTGGCCGTGAAGAGCTCGGTCTGGGCGAACGAGCTCTCGCTCTTGAAGGCGGACATCATCAAGAAGCTCAACCGACAGCTCGGACGCGGCACGATCGTGGACATCCGGTTCCAGGCGAGGAGCCTGGGAAGGGACCGACGTTGCGACGAGAACGCAGCCCGGTGCGACGCAAGCGAGAGCAGCGGGCCCGGCGCAGGCGCGCCGAACGGCCGGCGCGGGCGCGGGGAGTCTCGCACGGACGCGCTCGCCAGCGCCGAAATGAAGGAGATCCAGGCTCTTGCTGCGGCGATCGCCGACCCTGAAGTGAGGGCGGCCTTCACCCGAGCTGCAATGGCGGCCGCGCTCAGGGCACGCCAAGACATGGACCTGGGCGGGCCGGCGAACGTGGGGTGAGTTCGGGATGACTGGGTAGCGATCGGGCTCGAGGTGAAGCGAATGGGCCTAGACTCCGTGCGTGGTGTGACAAGGGCGAGACGCACCGATACATGAGGGGCTGATGCAGTTGTTTCTACACATAGGAGGACAGGTAAGCGTGGCCGTCAAGGATCTCGTGGCCATGCTGGATATCGATATTGCGAGGAAATCTCCTCTTTTGGCGGAATTCTTGGCTAAGAGCGGCGCCGGGCAGAGGTTTTCGCCTATGGACGGGCAAGAGGCCAAGTGCGCCGTGATCACGCCGTCTGCCGTGTACTTGTCGCCGATATCACTCGCAACCCTACGCCGGCGCCTCGAAGCTGGTTACACGGATCCCCAGGCAGCTGCCGGGGGTGACGCGGGTGCCGAGGGCGAGGAGTGAGCGAGACCGCCCGGCCTTGCCCGGCCTTGTCCAACCCCGCACTCCGGACTCCGGCCTCGGCCTGGTCTCGTTGACAAGGGTCCGGCGGTATAATAACATAAATGCAGCGCGCTGCGGCGGGTTGACGTCGAACCTACGTTTGGTATAATGGTGCGGGGCTGCTCTGTTGCGGGAACCGTGATGATGACATCACGGTTCTTGACGGTTCAAAGACAAGCTCTAGCTATAAGTAGGGGCGGTGGGGGCCGTTGAGCGGCGCCAGCCCAACCAGTCTGTGCCACCCTGGCGCGGTTGAAGCCGACGAGGCCGTCGCCGGGATTGTCCGAATTGGCACCTGATTGGGACCTGCTGGGGAAGTTCAACAGTCTCGTGCAGGAGCGCTCCCGGCTGTTCCCGACTGTTAGGAAGGGCTGCCGGTGATTGGGTGATTGCACGATGGATGTCAGTTGCCCGTCACTGGCCTCGAGGGCCGGATTCCGACGAGGCGCGTCCCGCTTGAGGCGTCGGCCGTCGGCCCCTAGTGCGATGTCCGCAGCCCGGCGACCACCCGAAGTGAGACAGGTGCTGGCATAGTCTCAGATAACGTGCTCCCAACCAACAACCTCGTAATGGAAAGTGCGGCGGTATCATGAGTAATGTCATCGGCAGTGGAGGGAACAATCAAGCCCGCTACGGGGCCGCGCCAGGCGCCCATCCAGATAGAGCCCATGTTGACGCGCCGTACGGCGCGGAGCAGATCCAGGTGCTCGAAGGCCTCGAGGCCGTTCGGAAAAGGCCGAGCATGTATATCGGCAGCACCGGCGTGCGCGGGCTGCACCAGCTTGCCTACGAGGTCGTCGACAACAGCATCGACGAGGCCCTCGCGGGTTACTGCGACGCTATAGATGTGACCATCGGGAAGGACGGCTCTCTCCGAGTGGTCGACAACGGCAGGGGCATCCCGGTTGATATTCATCCGAAAACCGGGAGGCCAGCCGTTGAGGTGGTCCTCACGGTGCTTCACGCCGGAGGAAAGTTCGACGGCGGCGCGTATCGGGTCTCCGGTGGGCTCCATGGCGTGGGCGTATCAGTGGTGAACGCCCTTTCCGAGTGGCTCGAGGTTGAGGTGCGCTCTGGCGGTAAAGTATACTACCAGCGCTACCAGCGAGGAAAGCCCGTCACCGATCTCAAGGTGAAAGGAACCGCTGACAGCACGGGCACGACGATTACGTTCCTACCCGACCGCAAGATCTTCGAGACGATAGAGTTCAATTTCGACATCCTTGTCCATCGTCTGCGCGAGCTGGCGTTCCTCAGCCGTGGCGTGAAGATCAGCCTCTCGGATGAGCGGGACGGAAAAAGAGTCGAGTTCCAGTACGACGGGGGCATCGTTTCCTTCGTCGAGCACCTAAACAAGAACAGGGATCCCATTCACCCTGAGATATTCTACGTGTCGCGTGACGTCGGCGATGCCACGGTGGAGGTCGCCCTTCAGTACAACGATGGGTACGTGGACAACACGTTCTCATTCGCCAACTTCATCAACACTACCGAAGGCGGCACGCATTTGAGCGGCTTCCGCTCGGCGCTCACGCGTACCATCAACGACTACGCCAGAAAGACGGGGATGCTGAAGGAGAACGAGGAAAACCTCACCGGCGATGACGTGAGGGAGGGCCTTACCGCGGTCGTGAGCGTGAAACTGCTCGCGCCGCAGTTCGAGGGGCAGACGAAGACGAAGCTCGGCAACACCGAGATTCGGGGGATCGTCGACTCGGTGGTGGCCGAGGCTCTTGCGGAATTCTTCGAGGAGAGGCCGGCGAGCGCCAGGGCCATCGTGGAGAAATGCCTATCGGCCGCGCGCGCAAGGGAGGCTGCCCGGAAAGCCAAGGAGCTGACTCGACGCAAGACCGCGCTCGAAGTGTCATCGCTCCCCGGGAAGCTCGCTGACTGTTCGATGCGCGAGCCTGAGCTGTGCGAACTGTTCCTGGTGGAGGGGGAGTCCGCGGGAGGCAGCGCCAAGCAAGGCCGCGACAGGCGCTTTCAGGCCATCATGCCGCTGCGCGGCAAGATCCTGAACGTTGAGAAGGCGCGCCTCGACAAGATCCTCGCCAATGAGGAGATCAGGGCGATGATAACGGCCCTCGGAACGGGCGTCGGCGACGACTTTGACCCGTCCAAGCTGCGTTACCGCAAGATCGTGGCGATGACCGATGCGGACGTGGACGGTGCGCACATTCGAACGCTGCTTCTGACCTTCTTCTATCGATACATGAGGCCGCTCATAGAGAACGGGAACGTGTATATCGCCCAGCCCCCGCTCTTCCGGGTGCGCCAGGGCAAGAAGGATTTTTACGCATACAGCGAGAGGGAGCTCGAAGCCATCCTGCAGAAAGTGGGCAGGCAGGGCGTGACCGTGCAGAGGTACAAGGGTCTCGGTGAGATGAACGCGGAGCAGCTCTGGGAGACAACGATGAACCCGGAGACGCGCACGATTCTTCAGGTTTCGCTCGAGGACGCGATGGCCGCGGACGAGATCTTTACCACGCTGATGGGCGACAAGGTGGAGCCGCGACGCGAGTTCATCCAGCAACACGCCAAGGAGGTCACTGACCTGGACATATAGCTTGAGGTGCTATGCCACGGCCCGTGGCGGTGCTGTGGGCGCGACGGTTTCAGATGAGCGCAAAGAGCGCGTAGGGAGGTCCTGACGCTTGGTTGAACCTAGGGACGGGAAGGTTATCCCCATAAACATAGAAGACGAGATGAAGCGGTCCTACCTCCTGTACTCGATGAGCGTGATAGTGGGCAGGGCGCTTCCCGACGTGCGGGACGGGCTCAAGCCCATCCACCGGCGTATCCTGTACGCCATGAACGAGCTCGGGCTTACGTCAGACAAGCCCCACCGCAAGTCGGCGACGATCGTGGGCGAGGTGATGGGCAAGTACCATCCACACGGTGACGCCGCGATATACGAGACGCTCGTAAGGATGGCGCAGGATTTTTCGCACAGGTACCCGCTCATAGACGGTCACGGGAACTTTGGTTCCATCGACGGGGATCCGCCGGCTGCCATGCGCTACACAGAAGCGCGCATGGCAAGGATCACTTCGAAGCTCCTTGCCGACATCGACAAGGACACGGTGGACTTCGTTCCCAACTTCGACGAGTCTTTGAAGGAGCCCACGGTGCTCCCTGCGCGATTCCCGAACCTCCTTGTCAACGGCTCGTCCGGCATCGCGGTGGGAATGGCCACGAACATCCCTCCTCACAATCTCGGCGAGGTCATAGATGCCGTGGTCATGCTCATAGACAACCCCGATGCGTCCATCAAAGAGCTTATGACGGTCATAAAGGGGCCGGATTTTCCCACGGGCGCTCTCATAATGGGCAGGGGCGGCATACGGGATGCCTACTCCACGGGCCGCGGATCCATCACGATCAGGGCACGTGCGAGGATCGAGACTTCCTCAAGTGGAAAGACCAGGATTCTCGTGACGGAGATCCCGTTCCAGGTGAATAAGGCGAGGCTCATAGAGAGCATAGCAGAGCTTGTGCGGGACAAGAAGATCGACGGCATCACGGACCTTCGCGACGAGAGCGACAGGGAGGGGATGCGCATAGTCATCGAGCTCCGCCGCGAGGCCAACCCGAACGTCGTCCTGAACCAGTTGTACAAGCACACGCAGATGGAGTCCACGTTCGGCGTCATCATGCTCGTGCTCGTGGACGGGCAGCCCAGGGTGCTCAACCTGAAGGAGACCCTCCATTACTACATCGAGCATCAGAGAGAGGTCGTCACGAGGCGGACCAAGTTCGAGTTGGCGAAGGCCGAGGAAAGGGCACACATCCTGGAAGGCCTGAAAATAGCCCTCGATAATCTCGACGCCATAATCACGCTCATCCGCGAGTCGCGGACGCCTGAGATAGCCAAGGAAGGACTCATGAAGACCTTCATGCTGTCCGACAAACAGGCCCAGGCCATCCTCGACATGAGGTTGCAGCGCCTCACGGGCCTTGAGCGCCAGAAGATCGAGGACGAGTATATCGACATCATCAAGCTCATAGCCAAGCTCAAGGGCATCCTTGCCGATGAGAAGAAGGTTCTCGAGGTCGTCAAGGAGGAGCTGTTGGCCCTGAAGGCCGAGTATGCCGATCCGCGCCGTACCGAGATCGCGGCAGCCGCGGGCAAGCTCGACGTCGAGGACCTCATCGCGGAGGAAGACATCGTGGTGACCCTGACCCATCAGGGCTACATCAAGAGACTGCCCTTGACGACCTACCGCAGCCAGCGCAGGGGCGGGCGTGGCGTGACCGGCATGAGCACGAAAGAGGAAGACTTCGTGGAGCATCTCTTCGTGACGACGACCCATGAGTACATCCTCTTCTTCACGAACAAAGGGAAGGTATACTCGGTCAAGGCGTATGAGGTGCCGGAGGCGAGCCGCCAGGCGCGGGGCACGGCGGTCGTGAACCTCATCGCCCTTTCTCCGGGGGAGAGCATCCGGGCGGTCATACCCATCCGGGATTTCGCTGACGACAAGTACCTTGTGATGGCCACGAGCCACGGTGTCATCAAGAAGACGGCGCTTTCGATGTATGATAACGTCAGGCGCTCCGGCGTCATCGCTATCGACCTTTCTGAGGGCGATGACCTCGTGAGCGTCAAGCTGACCTCAGGCGACCAGGAGCTCATCATCGTGACCGCCCAGGGCCAGTCGATCCGATTCAGGGAGAACGAGGTGCGGCCGCTCGGCCGGGTCGCGCGCGGTGTCAAGGCCATCTCGCTCTCCAAGGGCGACGCGGTGGTCGGCATGGACGTCGTGAGGCAAGGCTGCGACTTATTGGTCGTCACGGCGAACGGCTTCGGGAAGCGTACGCCCCTTGCGGAATACAGGCTCCAGTCTCGGGGAGGCAGGGGCATCAAGACTCTCAAGGTGACGCCCAAGACGGGGCCGGCTGCCGACGTCAAGGTTCTTACCAGCGACGACGAGCTGATGCTCATCTCGGCGGAAGGCATAATAATTAGGATGAACGCCGCCGACATCCCGCAACAGGGGCGATCTACCCAGGGCGTGCGCGTGATGAAGCTCGAGCCTGGTGACAAGGTCGTATCCCTCGCCCAGGTGGTGGGCAAGAACGGCGGCTGACGCTCGGGATGGTGGATGCTGCAGTGCCCAACTCGTACGAGATCCTGGAGCATACCGCCGACATCGGCATCCGCGCCTGGGGGCGCACGCTCGGGGAGGCGTTCGCGAATATGGCGATGGGCATGATGTCGCTCATCATCCCCGAGCACAGGCTCGTCCTCGAAAGAGACAAGAGGCGGGTCAGGGCATCCGCGACCGACTTGGAAGGTCTGCTCGTGGCCTGGCTTGAAGAGCTGGTTTACTTGGTCGACGCAGAGAGGTTTCTCGTCGCAAGGGTGGAGGAGATCTCGATAGTAGCCCCGGAGGGAGCGGGGCCAGGGCTTCAGCCGGGACATGCGGCCCGGCTCGCGACCGGCGGCGACTCCCCCAACACCCTGGACCTGGGCGCTGGTAGACCCGGGTCCAAGTGGTGCGCGGAGGGAGCCACTGAGAGCGCAGGCACCTGGGAGGTAAGCGCGCTGGTATGGGGCGAGAGTATAGACCCGGCGCGACATCCTCTGGAGATCGAGATAAAGGGCGTTAGTTACCACATGCTCAAGGTTGAGAGAATCGCCGAGCCGCCAGGAGAACGTGCCGGAGAGCCGGCGGCGGCGGCACGAGGCGCGCGAGGGGTAGCCTGCCGCCCGGCCCGGGAAGGTCGCAGCGATGCGTGGATGGCGCAGGCCATATTCGACGTCTAGGTGTGGCGCCATGAGTTTTCGTCTCCTTGCTTGACGGCGCCAGGGTTGCCGGTGGTTGCACGAGCGCGACGGGGCTTGGAGAATTCAGGTGCCTCGCGCGCCGAATTCGGACCAGGCGCGCCGCGCGCCGCAAGCGCGGCGCCCCGGCAGGACAAGGCTGGCAACGCTGGGCGAGACACGCGCGCCGAAGAGCGGCGGGGACTTCAGCCGATGTATTCGGATCCGCATATTCGGATCCAGATGGCAAGGCCGCCAATCCAAGACGGGACTTCGGGGCTGGAAACGGGCGTGACGATGCTGTCACGGTGTGCTTGGATCGGGCAGATCCAGGACTATCCGGGAACTCAGGAGGCGCATTGCGATGGCTGACGGATGGAAAGGCCCTCTTGAGCGGGTGGACGAGTTTCGCTGGCGCATCCCAGTGACCTACAAGGCGGGCATGAGGGTGCCCGGCATGATCTACGCGGACGAACGGCACGTGGACCATATCCGCGAGGATCAGGCTCCCGAGCAGGTTGCTAACGCTGCTTTTCTGCCGGGCATGGTGGGCATGTCCCTTGCTATGCCCGACATTCATTGGGGTTACGGATTCGCGATAGGCGGCGTGGGGGCGACCCTCGCTGACGAAGGGGCCATCTCACCAGGCGGCGTCGGATTCGACATAAACTGCGGCGTGCGGCTCCTCCGAACCAACCTCTTCGAGGACGAGGTGCGTGCGTGCCTCGAGCCTCTGGTGAACCAGCTCTTTCGGGATATTCCGTCGGGCGTGGGTTCGACCGGCGTGATCAAGCTGGGGAAGAACGACACGGCCGAGGTCCTCGAGAAGGGCGCGCTCTGGGCGGTGGAGAACGGATACGGTTGGCCGCGGGACCTCGATCACACAGAAGAACGCGGCGCCATGAAGGGCGCTGACGCAGGCAAGGTAAGCGACAAAGCCATAAAGCGAGGCATGCCACAGCTCGGCACGCTCGGCTCGGGCAACCACTTTCTAGAGGTCCAGGTGGTGGACCAGGTCTTCGATAGCGCGTTGGCCGAGAGGTTCGGGCTTTCCGTTGGACAAGTCGTGGTGATGATCCATTCTGGTTCGCGCGGCCTCGGCCACCAAGTGTGCACCGATTACCTCGCCAGGATGGAGCAAGCCATAAAGAAGTACGGGATCACCATTCCCGATCGGCAGCTCGCCTGTGCTCCCTTGAGTTCGCCGGAGGGACGGGACTATTTCGCGGCCATGGCGTGCGCCGCCAACTATGCCTGGGCGAACCGTCAGTGCATCATGCACTGGACGCGCGAGGCTTTCGCGAAAGTGTTCAGGCGCTCGCCGGAAGACCTCGGCATGGAGCTTATCTACGACGTGGCGCACAACATCGCAAAGATCGAGGATCATGTGGTGGACGGAAAGAGGCGTCGTGTGTGCGTCCACCGCAAGGGCGCGACCAGGGCGTTTCCGGCGGGCCATCCCGACGTGCCCGCGGACTATCGCGAGACCGGGCAGCCCGTGCTAGTTCCGGGTGACATGGGCCGCAACTCTTACCTCCTCGTCGGGACGCAGCGCGCGATGGAGGAGACGTTTGGTTCGACCTGCCACGGTGCCGGACGCGTCATGAGCAGGGCGGCGGCGAAAAAGGCGGTGAGCGGCGCTGCGCTCCAGGCTGAGTTACGGGAGCGCGGGATCATCGTCAAGGCCGCCAGCAGGGGTGCGCTTGCGGAGGAGACGCCCGAAGCGTACAAAGACGTGAACGAGGTGGTGCATGTCTGTCACGGGGCAGGCATCTCCCACAAAGTCGCACGAATGAAGCCGCTTGGGGTCGTCAAGGGATAGCTCTCAGTCGGAGGATAGCGGATACCTCTCATCCGTCTCATGCGTCGGCTCCGCCGGAGCGGCGAGGTAATCCAAGGGTAATGCAAGACAATGAGACAACATAAGCGCCGGCGGCCTGCCGCTCACCTCGCGTTTCACGTTCGCGTGAGTCCGCGGCCAGGCCCCGGCGCATCTTGTTCCCGCGTTTCCCCCATGTCTATCCTGAAGTCGTCCCGCGGGTAGGGGCCACCTTGAACTTGCGTGCCGTCGTCTTGAGCTCCGCTAGATCCTGCCTGGCACCGGCTTCATTCTTCGCTCGGATGTTTGCTCTGAGCCTGTCCAGGCGCGTGTCGAACGTCGTGACGTCCTTCGTCGTGTTGGTGCTGGTCACACGGGGACGAAGCGATTCCCAGGTGGTGCGAAGCCTCGAAGACTCCTTGTCCGCGGCCGTCCAGTCCTTGCGCCGCACAGCGTCCTCGACCCTGTTCAGGTCGCGCTCCAGATCCGTGACGGTCGGAGCCGAACGCGTCGGCGATGGAGTAGGCGTAGTAGGTGCGGGCCTCGTGGGCGCAGGGCGTGTCGGCGCGGGGGTTCTCGCGTACCTCAGTCCGGCGAACACAGCTATGACCACCACGAGCGCACCGATTATCCAGGCGCTCGTGTTCACCCGTCCTCGTCTATTGTTGCCGTTTCCGGCGCCTCTGGTTGAGCCGTTGCCGTTCGCTCCGCCCCCAGCCGAGACCTGCTCGGCGCTGTTACCACCTGCTCTGTCATCTGAAGATAGACGGTCGTCCACGTGATCACCTCCTCGAACAGTATTATCTGCCGGGCATCTACGGATAATGCGCTGCGACCGGTGAGTAGCGACGGGGCAGAGAGAGTCGATGCCTGGGCGATGTTTCGCGGCGCCTCGTCCGAATTCACGTTCACGCCGCAGTCTCCCCAAGTTCCGGTCGCCTCGCCGGGCGAGGACCAGGCAGCCGCCCAAGCACTGTCCAAGAAAGGAGACCAAAGCTCAGGGCACTATGGTTAGAGGTGTGCTTGTCCACGCCCTGAGCTCGTGCGCGTCAGCGATGCGAGGTTTACATAATGCGCCGAACGTGGTATTATTGCTGCGTTCTACGTATGGCGCCACAAGTCTTCGTCTCCGTTCTTGACGGCACGGCGTTAGGGTTGCCGGTACTTGCACGACGGGGCGTGGAGAATTCGGCTGTCTTAAGCGCCTGATTCCAACGAGGCGCGCCGCAACCACTCCGTCCCCGGAGGGCAAGGCCGATAAGCCTTGGGCAGGACCCCTCCGCCGAAAAGTAGCGCGAACTCTTGGCGGCATACCTAGTTACAGTGGGAGGGAGAGACTGACACGTGTCCGCTCGGGTTGTAAGCGCACGCCAGGCCGGGTGTGCCCTGAGGAATATCAAAGTGACAAGCAAGGTGCGGGAATGGTCGGCAGGCCGCGCGAAGAGACTCGGGATCATTGCGGCGCTGCTTCTCACAGCCGTCTTGACAGTCCTAGCGGTGGCGTGGGCCCGCTCTTCTTGGGCGACCGCCGTGCCTACGGAGTCTAGCGGGCTCACGCTGGGTCGACCCGGGCGGGAGGCCGGAGCGGCGGCTGAGCGCGGCACAATCGTCCCAGCGCCGGTGGCAGGCTGCGGCTTTTGGGAAAGCCGCAGCGGCGGGAGCGCCGAGGACGTTGCTGGCGCGCAGGACATCGGGACCGCTGGGGCCGTCGAGGGCGACCGCGAGGCCCGAGAGACGCCGTTCGCGGGGACTGCGCCCGCAACGGCGCAGAGCCCGGTGAACGATCCGGCGATCGGGCAGGGCGCGGGGTTTCTGGACTGGTTCGAGCGGGACGTAAAGTACCTGCGGACCCTGGGCCAGACCTTGGGCGCGCTCTCGGGGCGCGGGTATGCCGGTCTGGACGACCGTGCGGTCCTCCTGAGCCGGATATCTTGCGAGATCGCGCGACTTCGCGAAGCCATCGCGTATCTCGATGAGCGCCCTTCGTACCGTGACCCGGACCTGGGGTTCTCGGTATACGACACCCAAGCAACCGGCTGGTTGCACGTCCTGGATGTGGCGCTCCGCACACGAGAGGACCTCTTGTCTGCGCTTCGGTCCCCGTTGACAGGATGGCTGAGCGCAGCGCGCGAGCGTGCAGTCTGCGACGCGGCAGCTCAAGAGGCGGCTTCGCTGTACCGCCTGAGCGACGGCACTCCCCTATATGACGCGGACCCGTCGAGGCTTCCACAGGTGGACGAGGTCGTGAGAACGCTGCGGGCCATGGACCTGCCTCGTCCTGCGTTCGATGGTTACCGGGTGTACCTGCTCCCGCTTTCAATGGGCGACGTGAGCGGCCTCGGGGCGGAAGGGTACACGCTCATCGGAGCGGCGGCCGCGGGACGTGAGGTCATAGCGAACCAGGTCGCGGTCACGGTTGCGCACGAGTTCGGTCACCATATACAGCTCAGCGCGCTCGGCCCGACATATGCTGCCAATCCGACGACCTGGAGCCGCTACATGTCGCTGCGCGGCATACGCGGCTGGGCGGCGGACGGCAAAGTGAACACCGAAGCCTGGGCGTCGTCGCCGGAGGAGACGTTTGCCGAGGACGTACGGGTGCTCTTCGGTCCGCCGGAGGCGTCACGAGAGCCATTCGGAACGGCATATGCTGATCCCAGGAGCGACCCCGAGCTCGCCGCAAAAGCGCGCGAGTTCATTGCAGCGCAGGCGGCCGCGGTGCGATCCGGCGATTCCGGGACACCGTTTGGAGACGGTGCGCTGGCGGGCGGGGCATCGGGTGACATCGGGTCTAGCTTGGCAATTGTCAAAGCGCTGTTGAGGAGTTGTTACGAGAGAATTGCCGCCGGGCCTTGACACAGGCTTAGGTCCGTGGTAATATCAAAAAGCGGCAGAGGTACAGCTCTGCCGCCGAAGTTGGCTTTGCTCCTTGAAAACTAAACAGTGAGCTAAGGCAAGGTGTGGTTTTGATTTAGAGCTTGTGTGAGGGAGCTAGAGATAGCTCTTCGGGTATTTTACGGAGAGTTTGATCCTGGCTCAGGACGAACGCTGGCGGCGTGCCTAATACATGCAAGTCGAGCGGGGGTGTTGAGGTAGCTTGCTACCGAGGCATCCTAGCGGCGGACG